>CALJDF010000249.1 GCA_938023835.1 uncultured Alphaproteobacteria bacterium | reverse complement strand
CGGCAGGCCCGTGCCCTGCAGCCCGAAGAGGGCATCGACGCCCTCCTTGACCTGAAACACGCCCATGGCGACCGAGCCGCCGAGCCCGATGGCGATGGCCACGATCGCCAGCAGATCGCTCAGCCAGCCGACGTTGGAGAGCGCTCCGAGTTCGGGTTGCAGCAGGAACAGCCACATCAGGCTGGACACCGCGACCGATGTGGCGACCGTCGAGGAGAAGATCGCCCGGAACACGCCGATGCCGCGTAGGTGTTTGTCGGCCAACAACGCCAATCCGACACCGAACGCCAGGCCGAGCGGCACCGTGATCGCCGCGAACTTGACCGTGACCCACAGGGCGTGCTGGAACTCGGACGACAAGAACGTGTCGACGTATTGATCCAAGCCGTTCGATACGCAGTAGCGGCCCTGGGCGTTGCAGCGCTGCTGCCCGAGCACCATCGCCTTACCCAACGGATACAGCACGAACATGCCCAACAGCACGGCCGACGGGTGGTTGAACCGTGCCCTCGCCGCGCTCCCACAGCGCGAAACGCCATCGGGTCTTTCGGTCGGCGCTAATGTACCGCTCATCATGCGTGGGAATGCCCGCTACACGACCTATGCGCCGCAGGTCCTACCGGCCGCAGGTGCCGACTTCCTGAACCGGATCGAGGCGATGTACCAACAAGATCCGGTGCTTGCCAAGACCTTTGCCGAGGCCCAACGGTCGCGTGCCATGAAGGCCGAAGTTCTTGGCGCTAGGACAGGTCGGATCGGCGGCGATGCCTATTTCAAAGAAGCCTTCGGGGCTGCAGGAAAACTCTTGGCAGACCCAGCCGGTCCCCGTGTCGCCATCCTCGATACCGATGGGTGGGATACCCACGCGTATCAGGGGACAACCGGCGGACCCCTGGCGCGCCAATTGGCGAACTTGGCCTTTGGCCTCGAGCAGTTGCGTGACGGATTGGCCGAGAATTGGCGCGATTCGGTGGTGGTCGTGGTAACGGAATTCGGTCGAACCGCGGCGATGAACGGGAGCAATGGGACCGATCATGGCACCGGTGCACTCGCGCTGTTGCTCGGCGGCGCCGTACGCGGCGGACGCGTCGCCACCCCGTGGCCGGGGCTCGCAACCCGACACCTTTTCGATGGACGCGACCTTGCCCCAACGACCGACATACGCGCCATCCTCAAAAGCCTCTTACGGGATCATCTTCAACTCCCGGAGCGCCACATCGAAGAACAAGTGTTTCCCGATAGTCGCGCCGTGGCTGGTCTGCCCGGGTTGATCCGCACCTAGCCCTGGACGGGCAGTGACCGCGGCCTGATACTCCCTCCCAACCCGGGAGGAAGAAATGAAACTATACGGATCCCTTGCCTCACCTTTCGTCGCTCGTTGCTGGCTAGTCGTTGCCGCAAAAGGTGGTGGCGTCGATCTGGAGATGTATGAGGACGGCATAAAAAGCGAGAGCTATCTCGCCATGAACCCGATCGGCAAGATGCCGTTGCTGGTGGATGGCGACACCGCAATCCCGGAATCCGCGGTGATCTGCGAGTATCTCGACCAGGTCCTACCGGGTCCGACGATGCTGCCCGCCGAACCGGCCGCGCGTGCACGCGTACAGTTGCTATGCCACATCACGGACCTTTACCTTTACCCGGCAGCGGTCGCCTTGCTGCGTCTCCCCCAAGACGGTGACGCCGCCGCGATCGAAGCGGCGAAAACCGATGCGCTAGCGGCGCTCGATTACATAGAACATTTTCTGCCCGACACCGGATTTGCGGAGGGCACGTCACTGACGCTTGCTGATGCGACGCTGCATGGCGGTATAAACTTGGTAAAGCTGGTATTCCGCAATCACGGTATCGAGAACTGGCTCGCGCAACGACCAAAACTCGAGGCCTGGTGGGACGCCGTCACGGCGAATACGACGTTGAAACCGGCGCTCGACGATATTGCCACGGCGTTGGCGACGTTTCGCAAACGGCGCGCCGAAGAGGCCGCGAAGAAAGCCGCCGCCGAGTAGCGATGAAGAGGTGGTCGACGCGCACGATTTCGATCGGACTTGCGGCTGCGTTCGTCTCGACGGCAACACCCGCGCTCAGTCAGTCCGATGCGGCAATCATCGCGACCCGGGCCTTCGCAACGATTCGCGCCGGCGATATCCGCGTCGATTACCGGGAAAACACCGAACTCAATAGTCGGCTTGCGGTGGAGATTGAGAAGGCGGTCACCACGCAGGGATTCGTTCTACGGGAGCGGCCCACCATGCTGCTGGATTTCCGTACGACCGTCCGCCGCGCAGATGCCGGTGGACTGCGGCTTCGCTTCTACGGCGAAGGCGGCAATCGGGTAGGCCTCGATGACTTCAGGGTAGGAGTCGACCTGCCTGATCCAGACCGGACGACCCGAACGGTTCACTATGAGATTACCATGGACCTCATCGATCGCGCCGCACGGCAGATCGTTTGGACGGGCAAGGCTGCGGTCGCACAACAAGGCGCCGAGCGCTTTCAAATCACGTTGGGTTTGGCGCGACGTCTAGCCGGATTGATCGGGCAGACGACGGAAGACCCCTAGTACGGCTCCAGACCGCGATAGGGCTCGCGACCGTATGGTTCGAATTCGGGCGGCAAGTCCGGCCGATGCGGCGGATCGAAGGTGAACTTGTACTTTTCCTCGGTCCAGTAATTGACCAACGGCCCGCCCTTCGATCGGCCCAGCATGAACATGCCTGCACGCGTCCCAAAGGGGCCGTGATGGATCTCCGGCGGACGCCAAAAATAGGCACCGGCTCGCATCACGCCGCGCTCGAGATAGAGATCGCCTGAGAGGATGAACATCTCTTCGACGACGGGATGGTATTCGCGCGACCCCATGAAACCGTCCGACACGCCGCCGGGCTGCCGCGCATTGAGCCATGTACGGTCGCCGGTATCGGGGTCGATCCGCTGCGTCTTCGTGAGGAGTCCGGTCGGCACCTTGGGATCGCTAGTATGTCGGTTCCATTCTTGGAGATTGGTATCGATATGCTCGACCAGCCCACCATCTTCGCGGAACGTGTCGCCACTCACGGCACGTCTCGGCTCGCCTTCGAAAAACGTGAGGACGACCGCACCGTTCTTGCTGGTGGCCGAACGTCGTTCGTGGCCAGCCGGTAGGTACGCATAGCCGTAGGACCGGTAGTCGATTCCATTAATCTTGAGATCGCCGTCGAGGACAAACATCTCTTCGTCGGCGGCAAGGAATTCCGATTCGGCGCGAGACCAACCGGGTGGGTAGCGCAAAATTGCGGTGGAAGCACCGGTTTCATCATCGATGCTGAGAATTTTGCTCTCAACGTCGTCGCGCGCGCCACCGTAGAGACCACGCTGCCAGGGCAACGCTTGAACCTGGATGAATTCGATGTGCGGTCGCGCCATGGGTCATTCCCCTCGTTCGCGACGACCTCGGCGCCGTCTCCTGGGTAACCGACAGATGTCGCGCTCTAGGCGCCTTCGGAGGGACGCCGCGCGGCCTCGACACCAGGTGGCAACGGAACATCCTTGAGCGCCCAAAGATCGCGCGGCGCTTCGAGTTGTCCAGCAAACCAGCAGGACACTTTGCGACCAGGCCCAATTTCCTTCAGGGGCGGCTTTTCAACCCGGCACCGATCTTGAGCGATCGGGCACCGCGGATGGAACCGACAGCCGTTCGGTCGAAAGATCGGCGACGGCGGATCGCCAGTAAGCACGATGCGTTTTCGGTCTCCGCCAGGTTCCGGCACCGGCGTCGCCGACAGCAACGCCACCGTGTAGGGATGCTGCGGACGACCAACGACTTCGTCCGAGGGTCCCTCTTCCACCGGTTCGCCGAGATACATCACGATGATGCGGTCCGAAATCTGATGCACCAACGCAAGATCATGCGCGATGATCAGCAGGGCGATGTGGAGGCGATCCTGCAAATCGCGAAGCAGGTTAATGATCTGGGCCTGGATCGAAACGTCTAGCGACGAGACCGGCTCATCCGCGATGAGCGCACTGGGCTGAAGGGCAAGAGATCGCGCAACGGCAATCCGCTGGCGTTGGCCACCGGAGAACTGCGACGGCACGCGGTTTGCCGCATCTGCCGGCAACCCTACTTGTTCCAGCAATTCGGCGACCCGGTCATTGATTTGCTGACGGGTACCGAATTTGTGGGCCTTCAACGGCTCGGAGATAACGCGACGGATGCTCCAGCGCGGATCGAGACTGGAATACGGATCCTGAAAGACCATCTGCAGGCGACGGCGCACCGGCATCAGTTCTTTGTAATTGAGGTGCGTGATGTCTTGCCCGTCGAAGATGATCCGGCCGCCTTCGGGCTCATGTGCGCGCATGAGCGTCAGCGCAACGGTGGATTTGCCCGACCCCGACTCGCCGACAAGGCCTACGGTTTCGCGGGGCCGCACTCCAAGGCTAATTTCATCGACCGCGTGAAGCTTACGCCCACCGGGTGCGCGGAAGGTAACCCTTAGGTTTTCGGCCTCAAGGAGAAACTCGTCGTTGCCGACGCGGTCGGTTGCACCGGTTGTTTCGGTCATTTTTTGCGCTCCGATGCCAAACGAGGATGCCAGCAGGCGACCAGCCGGTCCTCCGCGTATTCAAGCGGTGGACGCTGATCACAGTCGGTTTCGGCAAAGCGACAACGCGGCGCGAACGGACAGCCCCGAACAATGTCCTCCGCAGTTGGCGGAATACCCGGGATCGGGACCAGCTTCGGTCGCCTAATATCGAATTTCGGCACCGCCGACAGCAAGCCGACCGTATAGGGATGACGGGGGCTGGTGAGAACTTCTTCGATCGTGCCGGTTTCAACGATCCGACCGGCATACATGACCATGATCCGGTCGCAAATCTCTGCCGCGACACCCATGTCGTGGGTAATGAGGATCATGGTGGCCGAGGACAGGCGTTCCCGCAGGAGATCAAGAATCTGCGCCTGAATGGTCGCATCAAGCGCGGTTGTTGCCTCGTCGGCGATAATCACTTCCGGGTGGTTGATCAACGCCAAGGCGATCATCACGCGTTGGCGGAGACCGCCGGACAATTCGTGAGGAAAACCCTCAAGACGCTCACGCGCCGAGGGAATGCCGACATCGTCAAGCGCATGAAAGGCCAACTCGATGGCTTCCTGCTTGCTGACGTCTTGGTGGCGTAGCACCGATTCCGTGAGCTGCGAGCCGATCGAGCGCACCGGATTCAGGCCGGTCATCGGATCCTGGAAGACCATGCCGATATCGTTGCCGCGAACCTTGCGCAGTTCGTTGACCGGCAGATTGTCGATGCGGCGGTCGCGAAGGTTAATCGATCCTTCGATAATCTTGCCCGGTGCCGGAACGATCCCAAGCAAGCTCAGCGCCGTCATGCTTTTGCCCGAGCCGGACTCGCCAACCAGACCGAGCGTCTCGCCCTGCCTTAGATCGAATGAAACACCATTCACCGCGCGAAAATCAGTCGGCTGACCGGGTCGCGGAAACTCCACCACCAGATCGTTGACCGACAGGATCGTTTCGCCGGATGCGGCGGTGCGCGCCGCATCCGCGGTGCCTTCCGTAACCACACTCATACTTCAACCGCCCGTGCGCGTTTGCGTGATAGTTCGGCGAACCCATCGCCGATGAGATTGAGAGAGATCACCGCCAGCACAATCGCCCCCGCGGGCGCGAACATCATCCACGGCGCGATGGTGAGGTATTGGCGGCTATCGGAGAGCATATTGCCCCACGATGGTGCATTGAGGGGCGCACCAAGACCGAGGAAGGACAACGCACTTTCGATAATCAGCAAGACTGCAAAGAAAAACGCAGCCATCACGAGGATGGTCGGTCGAAGACCAGGCAAGACGTGAAAGATCAATATCGACCATTTCGACACCCCAAAGAGACGAGCGGCGAGCACGTACTCACGTGTGAGTAGGCCTCGGGATTCGGCGTAGATCACCCGCGACACCGCGGTCCAGGCAATGAACCCCATAGTCAGTGATAACGGCCAAAACCCCCGCCCGACGACAGCCACAACGACCAACGCCAAAACCAAGAACGGCATGGCGATCATTGCTGCGATGCCAAGCAGCACGATGGTCCGAACCACACCGGTGTACCAGGCGCCGATCAGACCGATAAAGGTGCCGATCACGGCGACGCAAACCACCGCAACGCCGGAGATGCCGAGCGACCAGGGAAGACCTCCCAACACCCGAAACAGCAAATCACGACCTAATTGATCGGTGCCGAAAATATGGCGAACGCCGTCAGGACTTATATAGCCCATGGGCTTGAGCCGGGTTCTTAGGTTGCCATCCAAGGCCGATTCGTCGAGCACGACCCACTGCGCGAGAAGTGCGATGACAACGATCGCAAACAGCAGGAGGCCGAGATCAAGCTGAAGCGAGCCCGTCCCGATTTTGTTGAACCGAAACGCCGGTGCCGGTTTGTCGGTTGCGGTCGCCGTCGTCATGCGCGTTGCCTCCGGAGCCGAGGATCAATGAAGAGAAAGACGATATCCGTCAGAGTGATCGCGAAGTAGACAAAGATCGCGATCATGAACACGGCCGCCTGCACGACCGGGAAATCAAGCGTCTGGACCGATGTCACGAGGAGCCGCCCCAAGCCCGGCCAGGCGAAAATCACCTCGGTGATGATCGAGCCGCCGACCAGGAACGAGACCTGCGCGCCGATCAGCGCCGTTGCCCCGAGCATCGCGTTCTTGAGTGCATGGCGCCAAAGCAAGGTGTTGAACCCTGCCCCGTTTGCTCGGGCGGTCCGTATGTAGTCCTCGCGCATCGCTTCGGCGACGTTGGCCGAAATCACGCGCACGACCTGCGGGGCCTGAAATGCCGCCAACGTCGTTGCCGGCATGATCCAACTTAATATGCCTTGGTTGCCGATGGATGGGAGCCAGCCCAATTCCACAGAGAAAAGTTGTATTAACAAAAGACCTGTGATGTAGCCCGGTATCCCCTGCGCAACGAAGACAGCCGTTGCCGCCAGTTTTCGTCCTGTTCGGTCGGGTCGGCTACCGAGCCACGCGCCCAAGGGAATGGAGATGATCAAGTTGGCCGTGAAGGCGATGATGACCAACGTGAAGCTCGTGGGTAGGCGTTCGAAGACAAGACCCAGCGCATCTTGTGCGTTCGCCAACGAACTTCCGAAATCGAGTTGCACCAATTTGTAGAGGAAGACGCCGTACTGAACGATCAGCGGCTTATCGAGGCCGTATTGTTTGCGGATGAGTTCGAGTTGCTCCTGGTCGCCCGTTTCGCCTGCCAGGACAGCGGCCGGATCGCCCGTGAGGCGCAACAAGAAGAAGAGCAGCGTGCTGATGAACATCAGCAGGAACAGAAGTTCCAGGATCCGCTTGGTCAGCGTTTGCGCGGTTTGTTTGGCGACCGGAATCGTCTCCGCGTCGTTTTTTTCCGTCTCGATCGGCTGACTGGCCGGCTTGTTGTTGTCCGCAATGTCCGTCACGAAACGCCCCTCAGATGAAGAGATGCCGGGACATTGGACGCCCCGGCGAAAATGGATGTCGTGAAGTGGCCGCGTTGCGCGGTAGGGTCAAACTCAACCCCAGTCCCTCCCTGTGCGAGCACTCATTTTTCTTTGCGCCCGTCTATCTCCCGTCGCGGATCATCGTACAGCATTTTTTGCTTGTTTTTCCGCCTTGTTAGCCAAGGTTTATAGCCCGAATTCAAAGCCGTCAAGCGTCTCTGGCAGCACCAAAACCCGCAGTTTGTCCGGACTTTTCTGTGGCTCCATTGTTAGGACGGATCGCGTTCGACCACCTCGATCAGTTCACCCATTGCGCCGATCGTGGTCGCAGCGCGGCGGCCGAAGTAGGGTGCCTCGGGGCGTAGAATTGGCGTTGTGATGGTGCTGAAGGGAAGGTCATCGAGCGAGTCGACCAAGACCGACATCATCGCGTTGCCCGGCGGCAGGTGGCCCTCGTCTCGCGGGCGCTCCGTCGCCTGGGCGGGATAGCCATCGATCTCCACCAGACTGCGCGATCGCATCGTGGTGACCGTCAAACGCAGATCAAGAGAACGGTGCGGTACTCCGAACGCATCGTCGATCAGCGTCAACTTGGTGTCGGCGATATCTCCGGGCGCGATCCCCCAGTGCTTCTCGAACCAGCCCTGGACCTTTTCCGGACCATTTGTGGCGAGGACCGCGATGAACATCCGATCGACGAACGAGTGCGCGACCGGCAGGTCGTATTCTGGGATATCGACCTTGAACATCGTTAGGTAAAAAACCTCGTCGGCAAGTCCGCGGACCTGCATCGCACGAATTTGCGGAATCATCTCCAAGTCCGCCGCCGGCCCGACAATCTCGAAGGGCGACTCCTTGAGGTGCTCTTGCAGCGCGTCGACATCCTGACAGACCATTTCGGACGCGGCCCAGCCGAAAGTGGTTAACGGCTTGTAGCCTTCTACTTTTGGGTTGGCGACGATTCGAAGGAAGTTCTGCTTGCCGCTCTCCGGCTCCAAAACGCTAAACGCCGCGCCGTTGTTTTTTGGGGCGCCCCATGAGGCGGCCACGCTGCTATCCAACGTGCCCCGTTGGACAACGCGAAATCCCAGCCAATCGACGTAAGTCTTTTCTACCGCCGCCACATCGGGGGCTGCAATTGTCGAGGCCACCCATGGGCCAATCGCTGGAACCGGCGTTGCGTCCTCGGCCACCATCAAGTCCTCCCCATCACCAGACGATGGACTGTATGGACGGCCCGGAACGAGGTCAAACAATGCGCCGTGGATTGACCTGCGCTGGCCGGTACGGCTAGGTAGCGCAAACCGGGAGGGCCGATGGCATCACTACACGACGAATTGGGCAGCTTCCTGCAGGACTATGAGATGGCTTGGCGCGGCGGGAATTATGACGCGCTACGGGCGCTATGGGACGCCGGCGAAGAGGCCCCGATATATGTGTCTGAAGAATCGGACCCATTAATCGGCTGGCAGGCAATCGACGACTATTTCGCGGGCAACCGCAAGGTCCTCGCTAATGTCTCGGTCCGCACATGGGACCACCAAACCCGACCTCTCGGCGAAGATACGGCGATCTTATTTTACCATATGCATTGGAATGCCAAGATCGTTGACGGCAGCCTAATGGGTGGTGATGTCCGGGTCAGCGCGCTGGTTCGGCGCAAACCCGAGGGCTGGCGTTTCTTTCACTACGTTGAGGCGCCGCCCGCCGCGATGGTTCAGGCGCGCGAGATGTTGCGCAACAATTGCGACCCCGATTTTGTCAAAGCCAATTCATGACCAGCGATAAGGAAACAGCATGAAATACGATTACGTCCCCCTGCCCGAGCGCAAACCGCTGCGCTGGCCCAACGGTGCGCGCGTCGCCTTGATCCTAACGATCAACCTTGAGCACTGGGACATGGTCAAGGATAACGACGAACCCTACTACGCTGGTGGGCCGCCGATCCTCCCCGACCCGATGCCCGGCAACGTCGTCGATTGGCCCAATTATTCGTGGCGCGAATACGGTCAACGGATCGGCGTCTGGCGGATGTACGACGTGTTCGAGGAACTCGGCGCGCGGGCAAGTTGCACGATCAACGCCAAGACGGCCCTGGAACGTCCGCAAATGGTGCAGCACGCGGTTGACCGCGGCTGGGAAATCGTTGCGCACAACTACGAACAAGGCGAATTACTTTGGAAACACGCGCACGACGAAGACAAAGAGCGCGAGGTCATTCAGAAAACGCTCGATGTTTACGAAAAGGTCGTCGGCAAAAAGGCAAAAGGATGGCTGTCCTCGAGCTTGCGCGGCACCTTGCGCACGGCCGATTTGATCGCCGAGCAGGGGCTAATTTTCTATTGCGATCTAATGAACGACGACCAGCCCTACCTGATCCAAACCGATTCAGGTCCGATCGTGTCGACGCCCTATACCAACGAGGTCAACGACTTCACCCATTTTCATCGGCGGGGATTCTCGACCGACGAGGTGCTGCAACTCTACAAAGAGCAACTCGACGTGCTGTGGGACGAAGGGGTCAAGACCGGTCGCATGATGAATGTCGGCCTCCACCCCCACGTCAGCGGCCTCGCCTACAGGATACGGGCCTTGCGTGATTTCATTGCCTACGCGCAGAAAAAATCCGACGTGTGGATTGCAACGCGCGAGGAGATCGCGACCTGGTACTTGGAAAACCACGCTTCGCATATCGGCTAGCGGTTTGGCTGATCTGCCGATCATGTTCACCCCCGCGACGGTGGTGGCGCTCATGACGGGGCGGAAGACCCAGACGCGGCGGCGCGCCGTGGGCAAGACCGGCAAGCCAACGATGTGGACCAAGGCCGTTGTGGGCGATCGTTTATGGGTCCGAGAGGCCCACCGACTTGACGGTGACGCGGTGACCTATCGTCGTGACAACGACGCCAGTCCCGGGCGCTGGCGCCCTGGCCTTCACATGCCGCGCTGGGCCTCACGCACGACCCTGATCGTAACCGCCGTGCGACGGGAACACGTGCGGGCGATCAGCGAAGCCGACGCAGGAGCCGAAGGCATGGTTGTCCGCGGGTCGGGTCCGATGCTTGATTTGTTCCACGACCAATGGGTCGACATGCATGGCGCCACGGCATGGGACGACAACCCCGAGGTCATCGCGCTGACGTTCGACGTCGTGGCCGCCAACATCGACGCCCTGCCCGCTTAGTCCGCAGCCTCGTCTTCGAGTTGTGTCGCGAGAGCCTCCAGCTGTTCCGCAAACGCCTCGAACTTGTCGCCACCGACAAGAGCGCGGCAGCGCGCCTGGAGATCCTTTTTGATGGTCTGGCCGTCGCGCACGAAGCGCCGACCTTTCGATGTGTAGCGGACAATCTTGGCGCGAGCATCACTTGGATCCGGCGCCCTCGACACATAGCCCCGGGCTTCTAGGTCCGAGACCATTTGGCCGATCGCCTGCTTTGTCAGACCGGCACGTTCCGCGAGCGTCGTAATTCTGGTCCCGGCAATATCGAGATGGGGCAACAGACCGGTATGGCTCTCGGTAAGGTCGCCGTACCCAAGCCGTCGGTAGCCCGCCATCATCAGATTGACGTAGGCCCGTGACGCACGCCAAAGCGGCACGCCGAGATGCTCGACCTGACCCGCATCAAGTGCCTCAAGCGCCTTTTGTTCTGCGTCTTTTCCGCGCCGCGCCATGTCTTAATAGTAAATCTTATTGACTATTTTAGTAAAGATACTTTACTATCGAACCCATCGTCGAATTAGGAGGCACCACGATGACGGGTTCCATCATTTCACGGTCTGTATCAATTGCCGACTCGCCACCCGCACCGGGTGAACCACCGACCCTGTCTTTGGCAGCATTGACGCCACGTTTGGGCAGCGCAGACATCGCGGTGATCCGACAAGTTGCGCCCGTCGGGGTCGATGGCCCCGCCCATAGCCACGATCGCGACGAGATCATGATCATGCTGAACGGCACGTTGCGCGTCGACGTGGACGGCACGGTTTCGACCCTGGCGGCGGGCGACGCGTTGCTGGTCCCGTCTGAGATGACCCATCAATTGCGCAACACCGGTAGCGAAGAAGCGCAATGGGTCACGATCAGTCGTGCCGGGATTCGGTTTTTCGTACCCGGCAGCGGCGAAGTACCGGCGCCGGATTGGGCCCAATAGGCCGTGTCGACCACCGTTATCTTAGACTGCGACAACGCCTGCGGCGTCGCAGGTTGTGATATCGACGACGCGTTGACCCTGGCCTACCTACTGGGCCGCGACGACATCACCCTGGCCGGCGTGACGTGCGTCTTTGGCAACGCCGACGTCGACCGGGTCTTTCGTCAGACAGCGATGCTGCTATCCCGGGCCGGCGCTGCGGAGACACCCTTGTTCCTCGGCGCTACCTGCGCCGGCCACCAGACGACGCCGGCGGCGGCTTTCTTGGCACGTGCGGCGGCCTCTAGTCCCGGCCAACTCGTGATTCTGGCAACCGGCCCTCTGACCAATATCGCGGCCGCGGCCGCCCACGATCCAAACTTCTTCAAGAACGTTGGCGCGATCCACTGCATGGGCGGCTATTTCGGCACACAGAAGATCGGGCTACGCTCGGCGGGCGAACTCAACCTCTCGGCCGATGCAGCGGCCGCGCACACCGTCTTGAATAGCGATGCGGCGGTCTCCCTTTTTGTTACCGAGGTGTGTCGGCAATTATCCTTTGGCTGGCGCGACCTCCCGTTGTTGCGCGGCCTCGACCGTCAGTTTGTCCGCCATCTATGGAGTTGGCTGACACTCTACGGCCTGAGTCGCGGCATCGGCCGCATCTTCATGTGGGATTTGCTCCCGGCGCTCCTGGTTACGCACCCGGAGGCATTTGGCAGTGTCGTCGTCGGGTCGAACGCCGACCCGGTTGCCCTCCGATCCGGCCGCGTGGTCCTGCGTAGCCCGGCAGTAAGCCTGAGAGCACCCCAAACCCTTGATGGTGCGAAACAGGTACGGCGCGACATCGTCAAGGCCTGGCGACGCGCTCTACCCGCGCAACGCTGGCGGCAAACCGCGACAAAACGATTGGCCACGATACCGCATTGAGCGCTTGCAGATACGTCTGCGCGTGAGTCTGCGCGTGAGATTTCTTGCGGTTCCCGTCGGCGCTACGGCGGGGCGAAGATTCAGTGTAGACTGGCACCCGGACAGCAAGGGAGAAACACGATGTATGTTTCCGCGTTGCTTGAGGCCAAGGGCACTGACGTCGTTACCGCAGCGCCAAATACCACCGTTGATCAGGCCGTCGCACTTCTCGCCAAAAAGAAGATCGGTGTGCTCGTCATTTCAGTCGACGGCAAATCTGTCGAAGGCATCTTGTCCGAGCGCGACATCGTTCGCGCCCTGGCCGATGAAGGAAGCCGTGTTGGTGCGCTCGAGGCATCGGCATTGATGAGCCGCGACGTCATTACGTGCGCGCCGAATGACACCATCGAGTCGCTGATGGGCCTGATGACCGAACGGAGGATTCGGCACTTGCCGGTTCTCCATGACGGGGCACTCGCGGGCATCGTCAGCATCGGCGATGTCGTCAAACATCGATTGGCAGAGATCGAGTCCGAAGCCGAAGCGCTGCGCCAATACGTCGCCCAGGCCTGACCCACCGAATGCACCGTCGGTATGTACCGGGGCCATGGGGCCAAATTCACCTCCACGTGGTGGCCCCGGCGCAGCCGCCGACACGCCGACCGCTTTTGTGTTTTCACCTCAGCCCCGGCAGCGGTCGGATGTATCGGGAATTCCTTGAGGTGATGGGCACCGATCGACTGGCGGTGGCGGTGGACACGCCGGGGTACGGCGGTTCGGATCCGCCGCCGGCGCCAACCGACCTCAAAGCCTACGCCTCAGCGTTGGCCACCGTGCTCGACAGCTTGGAGCTCGATCAGGTCGACCTGTTTGGTGCTCATACGGGGTCACGCCTCGCCGTCGAGGTCGCCCACCTTTGTCCGGAACGCGTGAATCGACTGATCCTATTCGGCGCCGCGGTTTATACCGCCGAAGAACGAGAAAAGCAGAAAGCGGCCTTCGCCCGCCCTAAACCGGTGCACGCCGACGGGAGCCACCTGGCTTCGCGGTGGACCGGTTGGGCTGCGTGGCGTTGGCCCGGCGTGAGCGATGAAATGATTGGGCGATACGCCGCCGATTCAGTTCAAGACTTCGAGCGCCATTGGTGGGCGCACCAGGCGGTGTTCGAACACGACATGGCGGCTCGGCTGGGCAGCCTCGAACATGAGGTTCTCGTGTTGTGCACGAAAGACGATATTGAAGGCCCAACGCGCCGCGCCGCTTCGGTCATTCGGAACGGCCGATATCTTGAGCGCCTCGACTGGGGCCACTGGTTTTTGGAGGTTGATCCTAGCGGTGCCGGCGACATGGCGCGGGCGTTTTATGATCGCTGAACGGCAGCGGGGCGACCTTTGGTAGGATTAGGCTGAACGACTCTTCGCGATGTCCTTGCGCAGAGCTTCAAGCGCGGTGCCAGTTATGTCGGCACCCGTCAGGTCCACACTCTCAATGTCAGTGCCATTCATCTCGGCAAAGCGAAGCTTGGCAAATGGCATGGCCGCGCCAGCCAGCCGGGCGTGGTCCAGAGTCGACTCCGAGAAATCGGCGCCACGCAGGTTGGCGTCGCGCAGATTAGCGCGCGTGAGATCGGCACCGTTGAAATTGGTCCGCTCGGCAATCAGGCCCCGGATCTCCGCACGCGCGAACTTGCCACCCACGAAACTGCCGTCAGAAAGCGACGCCCGTTCGAGGTTGCATTGGACGAAATTGGCGGCTTGGGTATGCCCGGTTTTCTTTCCCTCGGCCGTCTTGATTTCAATAGCATCGGCGCTCGCGGAGTTCAGTCGTGCGCCACGCAGGTTGGCGCCCGCCATGTTGCCGCCCATGAGTTCGGCGTTGCGTAGGTCGGCCCCGGTAAAGTTGGCGCCCCGCATGTCGGCGAGGACAAAAAGCGCATGGGAGAGTTTTGCGCCGGAGAAATCGCAATCGCGCAGGTCGGCGCCGCTGAGATAGATGCCACCAAGGTCGGCGCCGGCAAAACTCATCCCCGAGAGGACCGCGCGTTTTCCGTCAACACCGGACGAATCCACCCATAGCGAATGATCGCGCAGCACGCGCTGCACGTCGGTCGGAAGGGTGCTCGTGCCGGGACTAACGTGGGCCTCTTGTAGATCAACCGCCGTGAGGTCGACCCCGGCCAAAACCGCACCCCGGAAATTCGCACCCTGGACCTTGGCCCGCGCCAAGTTGGCGCCTTCGAGGTTCGCGCCGCTCAGGTTGGCGTGACGAAGTTGCGCCATTTCCAAATTCGCGTGGGCCATGTCGGCGCCATGCATATCAACGTTCGCCTCGCGACCGCGCGCAACCGCAGCGGACATTGGCGACGATCCCTCCAGCGAGCGGAGCGGGCGATCTTCCGCGACGATCACGCCAGGACGCATGTCTGCTTCGTGGAAGTTCGTATCACGGAGGCTTGCGCCCTCGAAATTTGCCCCACGCAAATCCGCGCGCGAGAAGTTGGCGCCGGAGGCGTCGGCCTTGACGAACCGAGCCCCAAACAAATCGGCAAGGCTGAAATTGGTCCCAACCAGCGTGCAGCCACTAAAGTCGCTACCGGCCAGAATGGCGCCCTGGAGATTGAGGTTCATAAGGCGTAGGCCGACGAGGTTGACGTGCTTGAGATCGGCTCGGACCCCGCCCTTCACGCCGCGCGCAAAACGTTCGTGACGCTTCAGAACTTGGACAAATTCAGCCGATGTGAGCACGTATGACGCCTCCCGGGCATGGTCCTACGCTGTCCCGATTCGAAACATGCGCATGCAGAAAGAGGACACTTGTCCCAGTGCCGGACAGATAAGAGCCCCACCCCTGCCAATAGTCATATTTACGCAAGAAATGTGCCATCCCCTGGTTCCAGCCCGCCCCGCTTGGTGTTGGTCGGGACGAGCGTTATTGTGACGCCCAGTTTGGGACGACCCGCCGGACAAAGAATATGCCTGAAAAAAGCTTAGTCGCGTTTTGTATGTTGAGGACGAGCCAGATATCCGCGAGGTCGCGCGGTTCGCACTGGAATACTCCGGCGACTACGAAGTGAAAATCTACGAATCCGGCGCGGAGGCTTTGGCGATCGTCGGCACATTCAAACCCGATATTGTCCTCCTCGACGTGATGATGCCCGGCATGGACGGATTGGCCACCATGGAGGCGCTGCGCCAACGCGAAGAGACCGCGACCGTCCCCATTGTGTTCATGACCGCCAAGGTTCAGTCCGCAGAGGTATCACGATACCTCGCGCTGGGCGCGGCCAGCGTCATTCCAAAGCCATTCGACCCCCGCACGCTCGGGGCAACGGTAAAAGAAATCTGGGAAGAACACGCTGGCTAAGCCGACCGGCAACCTAGAGGAGGCCCTCGCTGCCCTCCGCACTGATTTCTCGGCCTCGCTCCCGGCGCGACAAGAAGCCTTGGAGAACGCGTGGCGCGACCTCGATCAAAACGACTGGAACGCGGCGGACCTCGACGCCGCCTATCGCCTCGTGCATAGCCTTGCCGGGGCGGCCGAGACATTTGGATTTTCGGATCGGGGCCAGGCCGCCAGAGCCCTGAACGACTACCTCCACCGCCGCGTCGAGCAGCCCGACCAAATCGCCGGGGGCCGCGCGAAGGCGACGATGCTCTACGGGGATTTGGCGCTCACCCTCGCCGCCGAGACCTGAGCTAGACCCGGTCGACGTTGATCCCGAGGTCGCGAATCTTGCGGTAAAGCGTGGAACGCCCAATCCCGAGTCGGCGCGCTACTTCGGACATTTGCCCGTTGTAACGATCAAGCGCGATTCGAATAGCATCGTCCTCGATATCTCGTAGGGCTCGCATCGACCCTTGTTGGTCCACCGCCGGAATGGCCAACCCACCTTGGGCGGCGCCGATCGCCGCGCCGGGAGCCGCGAAACCCGTCGGCGGGAACGGCGAGGTTGTCGTATCTTGCGCCGCCTGTGCCAAACGTCCGGCAATCTGCCCGAAATCGTCGAGCGCGAGCATCTCCGTGTCGGCCATCACGACGGCCCGAAACACGGCGTTCTCAAGTTGTCGCACGTTGCCGGGCCACGGATAGGAAACCAGCAAGTCCATGACACTGTCGTCTACGCCGGTAATTGCTTTGCCCTCTGACGCGGCAAATCGTTTGATAAAGGCGCGCACGAGTTCAGGGATATCGCCGCGCCGCTCGCGTAACGGTGGCACGTGTATCGGGAAGATATTGAGCCGGTAGTACAAATCCTCGCGAAAACGCTCCTCTTCGACAAGCTGCTGAAGATTCCGGTTGGTTGCCGAAATCAGGCGGATGTCGACATTGACCGACCGTTTGCTGCCGACCGGATCGATCTCACCGTCCTGAAGAGCGCGAAGCAGTTTCACTTGAATGTCGGGCGTGAGTTCCCCGATTTCGTCCAGGAATAGCGTGCCGCCGTTCGCCTCCTGAAACTTCCCGATGTGCTTTTGTTGGGCGCCCGTGAAGGCCCCCCGCTCGTGCCCAAACAGGATGCTTTCAACGAGGTTCTCCGGAATGGCGCTGCAGTTGACGGTCACAAACGGGCGGCCCGCTCGGTCACTGCTGCCCTGAACCGCGCGCGCGATCATCTCTTTGCCGACACCGCTCTCGCCCTCGAGGAGCACCGCGATATTCGATGCCGCAGCGCGTTTGGCAAGGTCGACGACGTTGCGCATCGCCGGCGCGACAGCGATCAGGTCGTCGAAAGTCATTTCGCCGTTGACCTTGGGCGTGATCCGGGAGAGTTCCCCCGTCAGCGCGGAAATCTTGAGTGCGTTCTCGATCGAAATCTGAAGCCGTTCGGGACTGACAGGTTTAACCAAAAAGTCGGTCGCGCCATGACGCATCGCTTGAACAACGGTACCGACCCCGCCGCTCATGGTGAGCACGATAATCTGCAGATCGGGATGAATGGGGTCGACCCGTCGCAGCACACCAAACCCGTCGAGATTGGGGAGTACGAGATCAAGCAGGACCAGATCGACACCACTACGGTCCTGCCGAATCAACAGATCGACAGCGGCCTCGCCATCCGGCGCGGTGACGGTCTCGTAGCCGAGGTTGGCCACGATGGTGTCGAGGTACCGCAGCTGCGCCGGGTCATCCTCGACGATGAGTATCTTTTGTACCATTTCGGAACGGTGTTGTTCGAATTCGATCCCAATCCGCAGTGTATCCGATGGGATCGCGCATGTCCTACCTACAATTGAGAGAGTTCTTACCCCCTTCTCTCAATCATGGATTGTACGGCGAAAAACTAGGCACCGATGAAGTTGAGCACCTCGCGGGCATAAATCTCCGGCGCCCGATACGGCAGCTGGCCACCGATACCAGGCACAAGTTTGAACGTCGCACCCGGCACGACCGCGGCGGCCTCTTTGTCGATCTGTGCCAAACTGTCGCCCTCGGCGTTAATCACATACAGCGGGCAGGTCAGCTTCTGCAAAGCCGCCTTGGCATCGTAGGAAAACACCGCCTTAAAGGCCCAGTGGTAGCGCGGGTAGATTGCCAGATGTTCCGCAATCGCCGCATGAATGGTCTCAAGGTCGGTATCCTCGCCCCAGTTCTTGCGCCGTGTGGTCCACATCGACTTGAGGAAGTCACCCTCAGCATCAATGGTCGGTTCGCTAATGCGGGTCCCAAACGCTTTGGCCTGTTCGGGGGTGAACATCGGTACCCCCGAGAACACGGCATGTGTCGTGCGATCGGCGAGATGTTCCGTGATGAGTTCCAGAGCGATGGACGTCCCGGTGTGAACCGTCGCAAATGCAAATTGCTGGCCCGCCGCAAAATGCTCGATCGCCGGAAGGAGCCGCTGCGCATAGCCCACCATATCGAGCGGTCCTGGCGGCGGGTCGGATTGACCGTAGCCCGGCGTGTCCAAGGCGATTGCGCGACACCGCGCACCGAGCAACGGGAGCGCCTTGTCGAACTCCCAAGACGAAACGGGTGATTCGTGCAGACAAAATACGGTCGGTCCGGACTCTCCGGCGATACGATAGTGAATCTGGCCGTCCGGTGTGTCGACGTAGCCTCGGCGCATGTGACCCTCCGTTGCTGTTGCGGTCACTATGGCAAAGGCGAAACGCAGTGCCTAGCGGCTAGCCCTCGGCATCGAGCGCGTAGCCCGCACCACGAACGGTGCGGATGAGATCCGCTTCGCCGGGCCCGTTGAGCTGCTTGCGCAAGCGCCGAATATGAACATCGATCGTGCGGGCCTCAAGATAGATATCACGCCCCCACGCCAGGTCGAGCAACTGCTCTCGCGAGAAAACCCGCCCTGGGCGTTTGAGCAACACGCGGAGCAGACGAAACTCGGTTGGCCCAAGATGGACGGGCCGTTTGCCGCGCACCACCTTATGTGCCGCGAGGTCCATCGTGAGATCGCCATACGTCAACGTTTCGTCTGGCGCGCTGGAGATCGAGCGACGGAGGACCGCCCGCACGCGCGCCAAGAGTTCGGCCGGCGAAAAGGGTTTGACGACATAGTCGTCGGCGCCGCTGGCAAACCCTTTGACACGATCTGCTTCTTCCCCGCGCGCGGTCAACATGATCACCGGAACATCTTTCGATTCTGGGTCCTCTCGAAGCTGGCGACACACTTCGATCCCCGACAGCTCGGGCAGCATCCAATCCAGAATGATGAGGTCGGGCGCGATCTGGCGCACCTTGTCGAGTGCCGCCGCACCGTCTTCGGCAACGTCGACGCGGTAGCCTTCTTTTTCAAGGTTGTAGCGCAACACCTCGACCAAAGGGGGTTCGTCTTCGACCACAAGGATCTGCGGTTTCATGCGCCGCCCGCTTCCTCTGGCGTGGATACCGGCAGGACGGGATTGACCACCGTCGTGCTGGATTTGTCACGCTTGGTACGGGCCGCTTCAGGGTCCTGCCCGACCACCAAAAAATGAACTTGCTCGGCAATGTTGGTGGTGTGGTCGCCCATCCGCTCGATATTCTTGGCAATGAACAACAGATGGGTGCACGGCGTGATATTGCGCGGGTCTTCCATCATGTAGGTGAGCAGCTCGCGAAACATGCTGGTATGCAGCTGGTCAACTTCTTGATCGGCATCACGCACGTCTTCTGCAGCCGCCGCGTCACGCGCCACGTAGGCATCGAGTACATTCTTGATCATGCTCTGCACCAACGTGCCCATTCGCGAGATCGTCAGCGTCGAAGACATCGCTGGCGACTGAACCAGAACGACCGACCGCTTGGCGACGTTCTTGGCGTAGTCGCCAATACGCTCCAATTCGTTAGAGATTTTCAGGGCCGCAATTGCGACCCGAAGATCGCCGGCCATGGGTTGGCGCAAGGCGAGGATTCGAACAATTCGATCGTTAATCTCGCGCTCGAGCTCGTCGATTCGGGCATCGCCCTCACGTACGTCATTGGCAAGATCGGAATCACGTCGCACCAGCGCGCGAATGGCCGATGCCAATTGGGTTTCGGCCAAGCCGCCCATCTCGACAATCAACTGATCGATGCGATCGAGTTCTTCGCCGAAAGATTTGACGATGTGGTCGTCCGTCATCGCTGCCTCCCGTTAGCCGAACCGGCCGGTAATATAGTCCTGGGTCTTTTGTTCGATAGGGTTCGTAAAAACCTGTTCGGTGTCACCGAATTCAATGAGATCGCCCAGGTGGAAAAAGGCGGTACGTTGTGACACTCGTGCGGCCTGCTGCATCGAATGGGTCACGATGATAATCGTGTAATTGGCGCGCAGCTCGTCGATGAGTTCTTCGATTCGAGCGGTCGCGATGGGGTCGAGCGCCGAGCACGGCTCGTCCATTAGAATCACCTCGGGCTGGACCGCAATGGCGCGGGCGATGCAGAGCCGCTGTTGTTGTCCACCTGAAAGGCTCGTGCCGGGGTCCTGGAGGCGGTCCTTGACCTCGTCCCACAGACCGGCCCGGTTCAGGCTCGCCTCGACGACATCATCGGTCTCGCCTCGGCCGGACACCAAGCCATGGATGCGTGGCCCGTAAGCCACGTTGTCGTAAATCGATTTGGGGAACGGATTAGGCTTCTGGAACACCATGCCAACGCGGGCACGCAACTGCACCACATCGATCTTGGAGTCGTAGATGTCGGTACCATCAAGAACGATCGAGCCGTCCACGCGGCAAATATCAATGGTGTCGTTCATGCGATTGATGCACCGTAAGAACGTCGACTTGCCGCAACCCGATGGCCCGATGAATGCCGTCACCCGATTTGACTCGATATCGAGCGATACATCCTTGATCGCGCATTTGTCGCCGTAATAGACCGAGACATGCTGGGTCCGGATCTTGTTCGGCATTGGGGCCGGCGCCCGTCCCATCTCGACATCTTGATCCGGCATAGCGGTCATGTTCGTTGCCTCTTGTAAAGCCATCCCTACCACCTTCGCTCAAAGCGACGGCGCAGCACGACGGCCAAAATGTTCATTACAATCAAGAACGCGAGAAGGACCATTATCGCCGCTGAGGTGCGTTCAACAAATCCGCGCTCCGGGGCATCGGCCCATAGGAAGACCTGAACCGGCAACACCGTCGCAGCATCCGTGAACGATCCCGGAACATCGACGATAAAAGCCACCATACCGATCATCAAAAGAGGGGCTGTCTCCCCCAGCGCCTGCGCCATGCCAATTATCGTGCCTGTCAGAATCCCCGGCATGGCGAGCGGCAAGACATGATGGGTCACCGTCTGAACCGGCGACGCGCCCATGCCTAACGCCGCCTCACGGATGGAGGGAGGCACCGCCCTAAGCGCGGCCCGGGAGGCGATAATAATGGTCGGTAGGGTCATCAGCGCAAGAACCATGCCGCCAACGAGGGGCGCGGAGCGCGGCAGCCCGAAAAAATTCAAAAACACCGCAAGACCGAGGAGGCCAAATACGATAGAAGGAACCGCCGCAAGGTTGTTGATGTTGATCTCGATGAAATCCGTCAGCCGATTCTTGGGTGCGAATTCCTCGAGATAGACTGCGGCCATCACGCCAATCGGAAACGACAGCACCAAAGTAACGATCAACGTGAGCAGCGATCCCACCACGGCGCCGAGAATGCCGGCCTGTTCCGGTTCGCGACTGTCTGCCGTGGTGAAGAAGCCGGTATTGAACTTCTTCTCGACCAACCCCAACGCAGCAAGATGGTCAAACCAGGCGATCTGTTTATCGCTTACTTTGCGCGCATCCTCGGGGACGTCGCGCGGGATTTGACCTTTCGACAAACTGTCGAAATCTGCCGACGCCTTGAACCAAATCGTCTGAGTCGACCCGATGAGCGTTGCGTCCGCCAAGACCATGTTCAAGAGTTGAATGTCCGCACCGGAACTGACAAGACGGGCGAGCGCGCGACGGTCGCGTCGCCCACTTGCATCTGGGAAAATCTTGATCAGGGCATCGCGCACCAACACGGCATAGTTGGCTTGCCGAATGTCGGCTTCCTTGCGCGTGCCGTCGGGATCGATCAAATCCTCTCGGAGTTCTATATCCAATTGAATGTGTGTTTGCTGGAACGCCGAATAACCGGCCCCGACGATCGTGACCAGTAGGACCGCCAGGACACCAAGCGCAGCAAAAATCGCCGCAAGGCCGTAATACTTGAACCGCCGCTCCGCCCGGTGACGACGATTCAGCTGCCGCCGTGCGGCGGCATCGGTGAGCGCGCGCCCGGCGAGGAGGTCAGTCATATTTTTCCCGATAACGCCGGACCACCCGCAGGGCGACTACGTTGAGCCCGAGTGTGATGATGAAAAGAACCAGACCGAGCGCGAAGGCCGCGAGCGTCTTGGCGCTGTCGAACTCCTGGTCGCCGGTCAACAATGTGACGATTTGAACGGTAACGGTTGTGACCGCCTCGAACGGGTTGGCGGTCAGGTTCGCCGAAAGACCGGCTGCCATCACCACAATCATGGTCTCGCCAATCGCACGGCTCACCGCGAGGAGTACGCTCCCAACGATGCCCGGTAGGGCGGCGGGGAGGATCACCTGGCGAACGGTCTCAGACTTGGTCGCGCCCATGGCGTACGAGCCGTCGCGCAAGCTCTGCGGCACGGCGTTGATGACGTCATCTGACAACGACGAAACGAATGGGATGATCATGATTCCCATCACCAGCCCTGCGGCCAAGGCACTCTCGGAGGCGACGCTGAGCCCCAGCCCTTCGCCAAATCCGCGAATCGCCGGGGCAACCGTCAGGGCCGCGAAGAAGCCGTAGACCACCGTCGGAATGCCGGCAAGAACCTCAAGGACCGGCTTGATCACCGAGCGGAACTGCGACGACGCGTATTCCGCCATATAGATCGCCGAAAACAATCCGATCGGCACCGCAATCGCCATCGCAATGATGGTGATCATCAAGGTGCCCGCGAAGATGGGCACCGCACCAAACGCGCCCGACTGCCCGACTTGATCGGCGCGCAGGGCCGTCTGGGGGCTCCACTGCAGACCAAACAGGAACTCGATGGGAGAGACTTGCGCAAAGAACCGGATCGACTCGAAAAGGAGCGATAAGACGATTCCGACGGTCGTCAAAATCGCAATCGAGGAAGCAATGATGAGGACAACGCGGATCGTCCGCTCAACGTGGTTACGCGCCCGGAAGGTCGACGTCACGTGGCGCCAACCAACGGCAAGGCCCCCAACACCCGCGGCGACGGCAACGATCGTCATGCCAAGCAGACCGTTCTGCCGCAGACCGAGGTAGTAATCGGCAACTTCTTGAAGGCGCGGCGAAAGCTCGCTGCTGGTGATGCCACCGGCGGCGTGGTTTTTGATGTCGTTGATCTGTAGCCCAAGTTCCGCGGGTGACAGCCCGCGCACGTCCCCGGGCAACGCCGCAAGCAGGAGCGCATTAATGATTTGCGGCTCGAAGGCCAACCACAGGCCAATCACGATGAGAGAAGGGATGCCGACCCACAGGGCAACGTAGGTTCCGTAGTAGGTCGGCAGCGAATGGAGTGGCGCGATGTTGCCAGCGGTCGCGCGCAACGCCTTTTTTCGACCGGTCTGAAAAGCAATCGCCGACAAGCCCAACAGAACGACAATCAGGAGGGTTGTCACGGTTCAGGTCCTGCGGCGAAAGAGGGGCTTTGAAAAGAATGGATGGTGATCACCCGGAGCGAGGGCGATCACCATCGCAACCGACCTACATGCTCAGCGGTGCGAGCGTTTTGGCTTGCTTTGCCACGCTGCGCCGATCTGCATCGGGCAACGGGATCAAACCTTTGTCGATGAGGTACCCGTCTGGTCCCCATGCCCGTTCGCTGGTGAACTCGCGCACGAATTCCTCGATGCCGGGGATAACGCCAACATGCTGCTGCTTGACGTAGAAAAACAACGAGCGGGAGATTTTGTAATCGCTGCCGGCGATCTTCTCGAACTCGGGCTGGACGCCACCAACCGCGGCACCCTGAATCTTATCGGCGTTCTGATCCAGGAAACTGAAGCCAAAAACACCAACTGCGGAGGGATTGGCAATCAGTTTCTGAACGATCAGGTTGTCGTTCTCGCCCGCGTCGATGAACGCCCCATCTTCACGTATCGCGTGCGCCACTTTCGAGAACGCTTTCTTGTCCGCTTCGCGCAAATCGGCCAGCATCTTGATCTTCTTGGCGCCGCCTTCCATGGCAAGTTCGACAAAAGCATCACGCGTCCCGCTGGTCGGTGGCGGGCCCAACACCTCAATCCTCGCATTCGGAAGCGAGGAGTCGATTTCGCTCCAGGTCTTGTAAGGGTTGGCGACAAGCTTGCCGTCCACCGGCACCTCTTTGGCCAAAGCAAGCCAGATTTGTTCGAGGGTCAGGCTGAGTTTCGGACCCTTTTTGGAGTTGGCCAGCACGATGCCGTCGAAACCAACTTTCACCTCGGTGATCCCAATACCGTTTTCGGTACATTTCTCGAATTCGGAGGCTTTGATCCGACGTGACGCGTTGGTGATGTCGGGGTGCCCCTCACCGACCCCGGCGCAGAACAGCTTCATGCCGCCACCACTGCCGGTACTTTCGACCACCGGTGTCTTGAACGCGGTGGTCTTACCAAACTGTTCCGCGACCGCCGTGGAAAATGGAAAAACCGTGGAGGAGCCGACGATACGAATCTGGTCGCGCGCCTCTGCCGCACCGGCAACGGCAATGCCGGCAGCCAATGCGAGAACGAGAGATCTTCCGATCATGAGATAAACCTTTGTTTGACTATCCAAGCCGCGGCCAACCATTTGCGCGGCATGGGCGGACCCTAGGCCCGGCCGGGGACGGTTGTATGACGCTTGTGTTGCGGTTTTGTGACAACGGAAGGCGCTAGAAACGGCGGTTCTTGGCCTATTCCGATTGGGCCGGAAGCGTCACCGTGAAGGTCGTGCTCTGACCCACTGTGCTTTCCACCGCGAGCGCACCGCGATGGCGGCTGACAATGTGCTTGACGATCGCGAGGCCCAAACCGGTGCCCCCCATGCTGCGTGATCGTCCCTTGTCCGCCCGGTAGAAGCGCTCCGTCAGACGCGGAATCTCCTCATCCGGGATCCCCTCCCCTTGATCACGGACGGATACGGCGATTCCTGCGCCACCGATGCGGGGCATCCGGTCAACTTTCACCGCTCGAAGCGCGATGGGGGTGCCGCTGCGGCCGTAGCTGATGGCGTTATCGACCAAATTGCGAAAAACCTGGTGCAACTGGTCGGGGTCGCCGATCGCTATCGGGAGATCCTTAGCGACATCGAGTTCGATGATCATGTCGCGCGCCGCTGCGCGCGGCGACAGCATCTCCTTCAAACTTACAAGAATAGCGCCGATGTCGGCGGCGCCGGTCGGCGCGATGTGCTCGTTGACCTCGACCCGCGAGAGCGACAGCAAGTCGTCGATTAGATGGCCCATGCGCTGGGCTTCGCCTTGCATGATGGCAAGGAACCGATCGCGTGCCTCTTCGTCATCTTTGGCGGGACCGCGCAGCGTTTCAATGAAACCGATCATTGCCGACAGGGGAGATCGCAGCTCATGGCTGACATTGGCGACAAAATCGGCCCGCATCTGGTCGGATCGTTTGGCCGAGGTCACATCACGGAAGACAAGAACCGCCTCGACGCGATCCGACGCCGCGTTGCGCAATCCAAAAACGCGCAAGTCGAAGACCCGCGGGATGGCGCCCGGCATCGTGATTTCGCGTTCTTCGTCGCCGTTCGACGTGAAGGCCGCGTCAACGGCAGCAAGGACATCCGGATGGCGCAGGGATAACGACAGGTCGCGGCCAAAGTAATCGGTCGGCAGCAGATCCCGCGCGGCCTCGTTCGCCGCAACGACCAGTCTTTCGGAATCCACAACGACAACGGGGTCGGGAAAGCGCTCGAGCAATCCTCCCTCAATCGGGTTAAGGCCGTGGTTGTCAGGTTGATCGGTGTCGTTCACCGCTCGATCCCCCCTCGATGTCGCCGTGGGATGGTTGCGCAATCAACCACACACCCTTCGCCTCATCAAGACGACACGCTAAGCTGAGGCAATCACCGAAGGAGGATCCATGCCACGATTGGCGCGTTACGACGCATTCGGCGACCCCCGCGATGTCGTCAACATTGTCGACGAAGAGTCCGGTCCGCTTGGCCCGCACGACGTCCTCTTGGGCATGGAAGCTGCCTGCCTGCATATCGCCGATATCTATCGGATCACCGGGGTGCGACCGTTTTCCGGGCCGAGTCCTGGCGGCACCCCGGGCGCCGAAGGAGTCGGCCGCGTCCTCGCGGTCGGCGATGAGGTGACCAAATTCTCCGTGGGCGACCGCGCCATCCCGCCGCTTTCGACCGGAACATGTCGCGACGAATTGCGATTGCACGAAAACGATCTGATCAAAGTGCGACCCGAGGGCGACGCGCTTCAGCTTGCGATGGCAACCGTGAACCCGGTGTCGAGCTGGCTCCTCGTCAACGCCTTTGTCGAACACAAGCCGGGTGATTGGATCCTACAAAATGGCGGCAATTCGGCATGTGGGCGATACGCCATCGAACTAGCCAAGGAAATGGGCTTGCGCACCGTTTCCGCGGTCCGCCGCGATAGCGTCATTCCGGAATTGAAAGCGATCGGTGCGGACGCCGTCGTGAAAGACGGGCCTGACCTTCATGAGCAGGTTGCCGCCGCAACCGACGCCGCCGATATCAAGCTCGGCCTGGACGTCGCCGGCGGCCAAGGCACCGCTTGGATTGCCCGTTGCTTGGGCGAGCTCGGCCTGGTCGTCAATTACGGCCTGATGAGCGGTGAAGACCCAGTAATCCCCAAGGACTTGTCGTTGGGCCGCGGCTTGCGCTTTCAAGGGTTCATGATGTCGCGCACCTTCAAGACCCTGTACGGCCCGGAACGCGAACGCACGATCCGCGAAGAGGTCGCGGACCTCGTCGGCAAAGGCGCCCTCACCGCCAAAGTCGCGGCAATCTATCCGCTCGAACACGTGGCCGAGGCGTTGGATCATGCGAACCGACGCGGCGGCGACCGCGACGGCAAAATTCTCGTGACCTGCGGGCACTTCCCTGCCTAGGCCGGTGAGCACCTACCATCTGGCCCAGTTCAATGTTGCAACGATGCGCTATCCGCTCGACCACCCCGCGATGCAGGGTTTCGTCGAGGCCTTGGATACGATCAACCGGCTTGCTGATGTTTCGCCGGGCTTTGTCTGGCGTTTGCAGGACGAAAAGGGCGACTCAACCGACATCCCACCCGTCGGCGAAACCGTCTTGATCAATATGTCGCTTTGGGAGTCCGTCGAGGCGCTCCACGCCTATACCTACAAGAGCGAACATCGCTTCTTGTTCGCCGCTCGCAAGGAGTGGTTTGAGCCCTCATCGACCCGCGACCTCGTCCTGTGGTGGCATCCGGCCGGATCAATCCCCACCGTGGAAGAAGCGTTGGTTCGGTTAGAACAGATCCGCCTATTCGGTCCCTGCGAGGGGGCATTCACCTTCAAGCACGCCCTGCCCCCGCCCGGGAGCGCCTAGGTCAGCGGCAATTCGCCAGGACGAAGTCGTCGTCCGGCAATCGGGTCTTCTCATCGCCACAAGCGTCTTCGAGTTGCCGCGCCTTAAGGCCGCGAACGCCCTCAAGGTTGGCGCCGCTGAGGTTGGCGTGCTTGAGCACCGCGCCGGAGAGGTCGGCCTCGGTGAGATTGGCGCCGGAGAGGTTGGCGCGTTTGAATTGAGCATTCTTGAGAACGGCCGATGAAAGATCAGCGCCGGTAAGATCGGCACGATCAAGTTCGGCTCGGGTCAAATCGGCTTGCGACAGATTGACGCCGCGCATGTTGGCACGCTCGAGGTTCGCGCGTTCGAGCCGCGCCTCTCGCATATCCGCGCCGGTCAGATCCGCCCGCTTAAGATCGACACCGCCGAGGTCGGCCTCGACTAGCAATGCAGAGACCAATGAGGACTCGCCGATATCGGCGTTGCGGAAGTCCGCGCCCGACAGATCGATGCCATCGGCAATCGATTTCTCCATGTCCACCCCGGCCCCGTTAGCGCCGACGAAGTTCGCATTCGTAAGGGTACTCTTTTCAAGATCCGCCCGCCGCAGATCGGCGCCCGACAAATCAGCGCCCGATAGGTTGGTGCCCTTGAGATCGGCATCGACCAAATCGGCGCGGGCGAGGTCGGCGCCCTGGAGGTCGAGGTCTTTTAGTTTGGCTTCACCTAAATCACAGCGTGGACATTTGTTCGTATCGTGCAACTGCCCAACCTGCTTGGCATCAAACGCGCTGACGCCTGAGCCGGCGATAACGCCGGCGAGTACGACGGGCACCACCAACGCAAAACCACGGAACCTACCAATCACGTTTGCCTCCTGAGACCTCGAAAAACGGGCCAACCGTTCAGTTGCACAATTTGGCCCCGTGTTGACGGCAATCAAGGCTATATCACACTAGACATACGAGATTTTCTCTATGATCGGGGTCACAAATAGGCGGGCTATGGTGCTTCAGGCACCTGGCACCCCCTTGGCACTGGTCCGCCGCCCGACCCCCGAACCAGGGGACGGCCAAGTTGTGATCGATATTCACGCCTGTGGCGTGTGCCGGACCGACCTGCACGTGGTCGACGGCGAGCTTGACCGACCCCACCTGCCCATTGTCACCGGGCATGAGGTCGTCGGGTATGTCCAGGCTGTTGGTCAGGGGGTCGATTGCCTTGAGGTCGGTCAGCGTGTCGGCGTGCCCTGGCTGGGCGCAACCTGTGGCACCTGCGCATTCTGCACCACCGGACAGGAAAACTTGTGCCCGAATGCCGGATTCACCGGATACACGCTCGACGGCGGTTACACAGAAACCATAGTGGCCGACGCCCGCTATTGTTTCCCCCTCGGCGGCGCATTTGACGATGCCGAAGCCGCGCCCCTGCTGTGTGCCGGTCTGATCGGCTACCGATCGCTCCGCAAAGCCGGTGACCCTGCACGGGTCGGGCTCTATGGCTTTGGCGCGGCGGCACACATCGTCGCCCAGATCGCACAGTACGAAGGTCGCACGGTCTTTGCGTTTACCCGGCCCGGCGACCGTGCGGCCCAGGACTTCGCGCGGTCACTCGGTGCCCAGTGGGCCGGGGATTCGGATACGGCCCCGCCGGAACCGCTCGACGCTGCGATCCTCTTTGCGCCGATCGGTGCCCTGGTGCCCGCGGCTCTCAAAGCCGTCAAACCCGGCGGTCGCGTGGTATGCGCCGGCATTGATATGAGCGATATCCCAAGCTTTCCCTATCAGCTGCTGTGGCTGGAGCGCGAAATCGTTTCTGTTGCAAACCTAACCCGCGCCGATGGCGCCGCGTTCTTGCCCCTGGCTGCGAAGATTCCCATTCAGACCACGGTCACACGCTATGATTTGGCCCAAGCCAACGACGCACTCGACGATTTGCGGGGTGGCCGACTCAATGGCGCGGCCGTCCTAACCATGTGAGGACCCACGACGAATCCGCGACCCCGACCACGGTCGCGGGGAGAAAAAAGGGAGGCGTTGCCATAACCCATTTGATCGCACGCGCTCTAGTTCCCTGGGTGTTGTTGCCATTGTTCGCGTTTTCGATTGCCCTCCACGCTCGCGCCGACGTTGCTACGGGAATTAATGCGTTCCTTGACGGCAATCGCATTGTCGCCTGGCGAGAGCTTCTGCCGGCGGCAACGGTTGGTGATCCCGA
>CALJDF010000248.1 GCA_938023835.1 uncultured Alphaproteobacteria bacterium | reverse complement strand
TTGCCGCGCTCGAGGCCGGTGGCACAGCCGCGGATGCAGCGGTGGCCACGTTCTTCTCGTTGACCGTGACGTTTCCGCTTGCGGCCGGTGTTGCCGGCGGCGGCGCTTGTGTCGCCTATGATTCAGTGACCGGCACGGCCGAGAGCATCGACTTCCTGCCGACGGTACCGTTACTTGGCGGCGCTGTAGCGGTCCCTGGGGCGGTGCGCGGCATGGCGGCGCTGCATGCGCGTTTCGGTCGGCTGCGGTGGGCTCAACTGATTCTCGATGCTGAGGAAAAGGCGCGTTTCGGTTTTCCAGCGTCGCGCGCGCTGGCAACGGCCGCAAGCGAATATGCTGGCACGACGGGCGCTCGCGATCTCGGACCATTTATCGTTGCCGGACGACCCATCGGCGAGGGTGCCATGGTCGAGCAGCCGGTCCTGGCCGAAATGCTGAGTACGATTCGGGTGCGGGGTGGGGGCGACCTCTACTTCGGTGAGACCGCCCGAGACTTGGTGTTGCGGGCGCAGAACGCCGGTGGCCGCATGACGGTTGACGACCTCAAGCAGTTTTTACCGTCTTGGGAGCGCGCAAGCCGAACGGCATTCGGCGACTTGAGCTATTTCACGACCGGATCCGGACCTGGCGGCGGCGCATTGAGTGCGGCCATGTGGTCGATGCTTACCAGTCAACAACGTTACGCAAAAACGCCGGCAGCGTTGCGCGCTCACCTGATTGCCGAGACGGTGCACCGTGCCATCGCCGAGCGTGCTGCCGGTGGCGACATGTCGTCGTTTCGTGCGGCCGCCCTCATGACCGACTACGACCCCGCACGCCATACCGCCGGAGGATCATCCGACGTGCCGGATCTCGCGCCCTGGATCGGGGCCGGCAAGGACGGCGCCACGGGCTTTGTGACGCTGGATGCGAGCGGGTCGGCAGTGGCCTGCGTGTTGACGATGAACGCACCATTCGGTAACGGGCAGGTGGATGCAGACCTCGGAATCCTCTTTGCGCCCTCGGTCCCCGCAGGTTCGGCTGGGTGGCTACGCAGCGGCACGGATTTCATCGCCCCGGTTGTAATCGCCAATAGCGTGACAGGCGAATTCGTCCTGGGGCTCACGGCCACTGGTGGACCGGCTGCGCCGGCTGCTGCGGCAGTAACCGCGGCGATTGGCATTCTGGACGCGCAGCCCTTGGGTTCGGCGGTGAATGCTGCGCGTGTCTTCGCACTGCCCAATCCCGACACCACGATCTACGAGCGCGGGACGCCGGCACCGACCATCGACGCGCTGCGGGCTGCCGGGCACCGCGTCACGGATGGCCCGGCCTTCGGAATCGTGAACGCGATTTCTTGCTTCGGTGGAGCCACGCTCGACCCGAGTTCCTGCCGGTTTGTCGCTGATGGGCGAGGTTTCGGCCTCGCTGAGGGCGGCACCCAGTTTTGATTTTCACATGAAGATATCGTCCCGGGCCGATGTCGCGCCGTTCTATGCAATGGAGGTTCTGAAGGCCGCGAACCAAAAAGCCGCCAAAGGGGACTCGGTGTTGCACCTCGAAGTCGGAGAGCCCGGGCGCGGCGCACCTGCGGGGGCCATCGCGGCCGCACATGCGGCGCTGGATGCGGGCGGTATCGGCTATACCGAGGCGTTTGGAATCGGCCCGCTACGCAAGCGTATTGCGCTGTACTACCAAGAGACGCACGGGGTCGATGTTCTGATTGAACGGATTGCAGTGACGTCGGGATCGTCTGGCGGCTTTGTCCTGTCGCTCCTCACGGCGTTCGACGTCGGGGATCGTGTCGCCCTCGGCGTACCGTGCTACCCGGCCTATCGCAACATGCTCAAAGCGTTGGGTATCGAGCCGGTCTATCTAAGAACGACAATGGAAACGCGGTTTCAGCCGACGCCTGAAATGCTCGCTGAGGTAGGTCCCATTGACGGCTTGTTGATTGCGAGCCCGGCCAATCCGACGGGCACGATGCTGATCGGCCAACCGCTTACCGATCTTATCAACTACTGCAACCGCGAAGGCGTGCGACTGATATCGGATGAGGTCTATCACGGCATCACCTATGAGCATCCGGCGGAGACGATTCTGGGCCGTGCACCCGGCGGGGTCGTGCTCAATGGTTTTTCTAAGTACTACGGCATGACCGGTTGGAGGTTGGGCTGGATGATCCTGCCCGAAGACATGGCAGGTCCGATGGAACGGGTGGCGCAGAACCTTTACATCTCGTCCAACGCCGTGTCCCAACGGGCGGCACTGGCTGCGTTCGATTGCCGCGATGAGCTTGAGCGCAATGTCGGGCTTTATCGGCGAAATCGAGACCTGCTACTTGAAGCGTTGCCGCGCGCTGGCATCACCGAGATGGCGCCGGCAGATGGCGCGTTCTACATCTTTGCCAATGTCAGTCGGCTCACCAACGACAGCACCGACTTCTGCGCTCGCTTGCTGGCTGAAACCGGTGTTGCGGTGACCCCCGGCATCGATTTCGACGCTGAACAGGGACACGCTTACATCAGGATCAGCTTCGCCGGAGAAACCGAAACGATCCGCGATGCCGCAGATCGTTTCGTGCGTTGGCTTAGCTGAGGGCTCGGCTCCACCAACCGCGTTTCTTTGGTTGCGGTGGTTCTTCAGGCGTTGCCGGTTCGCTTATAGCGGCAGGTGCGTCTTCCACCTCCGGTGCAGGTTCTTCGACAGCAGCCGCAACCGGCGCTGGCTCAGGCTCAGGCGCAGGCGCAGGGTCGGGCACTACTTCGGCTCTGGGGTCATCCGACATCTCTGGCGATGAGTCCCTCGGGGTGGGTTGATCAGACGCGCTGTCGCCATTGTCCTCAACGGTGGCTCCCGCCTCGCTGTCGGCCGCCTCACCGTTACTCGTGTCTTCTGCCGTCTTGGCATCGGTGCGGCTGCCACGCCCTCGGCGACCACGCCCGCCGCGTCGACGTCGCGCCCGGGGCTTCTTCTCGCCGTCGCCAGCATTTTCTGCGTCGCCGTTTTCCGTATCGCCATTCTCGTCGTCGCTCGAGGATGCATCGGCATCTTCGCTCTGCGCTTCCTGGGCAGCATTGTTGCCATCCTCTTCGGAGGGTATTGGGTTGCCATCGGCATCGCGACGCCGCCGCCGACCACCGCGCCGTCCGCGACGGCGACGCTTGCGTGGCTGGCCTTCGTCATCGCCATCGGCCTGAACCTCGGAGTCGCTCGACTCCGCTTCTTCGATATCGGCGTCGTCCTCGTCTTCTTCTTCCGGCAAGTCGGGTTGGGCGACCGGTTCGCGCCGATCACCACCACGTTCCATCCGGAAGTCCGGGGCAATCAGTTCGTCGTCCGATCGTACATGGATGATCAGGCCGTAGCGCTCCTCGATCGATGTAATCGACGAACGCTTTTGATTGAGCAGATACAGGGCGACCGGCGTCGGGACGAAGATCGAGACCTCCGTCGAGCGACCCCGTAACGCTTCGTCCTCCAGGGCCCGCAACGCACGCATCGCCGCCGATTCTATGGAATAGACGATGCCGCTGCCGCCGCATGTGGGGCAGGGGTCGCTACTCGATTCGAGCAAGCTGGGCCGCAGACGCTGCCGCGACATTTCCATGAGGCCGAAATGGCTGATCCGTCCGACCTGGATGCGGGCACGATCAGACTTCAAACATTCCTTGATCTTGCGCTCGACCGCACGGTTATTGCGGTTTTCGTCCATGTCGATGAAATCGATCACGATGAGGCCCGCTAGATCGCGCAACCGCAACTGCCGGGCCACTTCCTGTGCCGCTTCAATGTTGGTTTTGACGGCGGTCTCTTCGATATTGCGCTCGCGGGTCGAGCGGCCGGAGTTCACATCGATGGCGACCAGGGCTTCGGTCGAGTTTATGATGATGTAGCCGCCAGACTTCAACGTGACCCGCGTACTCATCATTGAGTCGAGTTGCGCCTCGACGTTGTACTTCCGGAACAGCGGGACCGACTCTTTGTAGGGCTGCACACGCTTGGCGTGACTAGGCATCAACATGCGCATGAACTTCTTGGCCGACTTGTAGGCGTCGTCGCCCTCGACCAAGACTTCTTCGACTTCTTTGGTGTAGAGGTCGCGGATTGAGCGCTTGATCAGGTTGGCCTCTTCGTGAACCAACGCTGGTGCAATCGATTTCAACGTTGTTTCGCGAATCTCGCTCCACAGCCGGGAGAGGTATTCATAGTCGCGCTTAATTTCGGGCTTGGTGCGCTGGGCACCGGCGGTGCGCACGATCAACGCCATCTCTTTGGGAATGCTGATGTCGCCGACGATGCCCTTTAGGCGCTTTCGGTCACTGGCATTCGTGATCTTCCGGCTGATGCCCCCACCGCGTGCCGTGTTGGGCATGAGGACGCAATAGCGCCCCGCCAGCGAAATGTAGGTGGTCATCGCCGCGCCCTTGTTACCGCGCTCCTCTTTGACGACCTGGACCAGCAGAATCTGGCGGCGCTTGATGACTTCTTGGATCTTGTAGGACCGGATCATTTGTTGCTTGCGGCGAGTTTGCTGCTGTTCGTCTATTTCGTCGCCGCCCATGTCATCGGGCGCGGGCGCATCTTCACCATCCTCAAGGTCGTCGTCCGACGCCTTGGTCTCGTCGTCGTTCTCGCTTTCGGCGGCTTTTGCGTCCGGCGCGTCGACTTCCTCAGATTGGTGCTCGTCGCCGTTGGCGGATTCGGAGTCCTCGTCCGTCGCATCTGCTTCGGCCTCTGCGGCAGCTTCCGCCGCTGCTTCGGCCTCTGCCTGTTGCTTTGCTTCGGCTTCGAGGAGTGCCTGCCGGTCCGCTACCGGGATTTGGTAGTAGTCGGGATGGATCTCGTTGAAGGCAAGAAAACCGTGTCGGTTTCCGCCGTACTCGATGAACGCCGCCTGGAGCGAGGGCTCAACGCGGGTCACTTTTGCGAGATAAATGTTGCCCTTTAGTTGGGCGCGATTGGTTGCCTCAAAATCAAATTCTTCGAGCTGTTGCCCTTTGACGACCACCACCCGGGTTTCCTCTGGGTGGGCCGCCTCGATCAGCATCTTTGTTGCCATTGTTTGGTGTAATCCTTGCGGTCGCAGACGTGCGGGAAGCAAGTTCCCGCCGCCGCGAGCCACAGTTAGGGGCCGGCGCCACGTCACCTCTCGCTGCGCGTGGCAGCGGGACGGTTTCAATCGTGGTCAAGAAGGCCGGCATGTTTGAACAATTCAGTTGGGTCGTGGATAGCGCAGCGACCTATTTTTGATTTCTTCTACGTGTAGTTGAAACACGTCAGGAGGCACCGCGAGCGTTAGCCGTTGCGAAATAAACACACTTTGGTAGCAGGGACAAACCTATTTTTGCGTTAATCGCCTGACTGCATGCATTTCATCCTATTTGAACATGGGAGTGGATGAGGGTTATATCTAGTACTGACTCCAATAAAGGGCGCTAAATGTTCCATTTCATGCAGTGCATCGGGGCGGCAGTCGTTTCTGTCGCGGTGGCGCTGCCAACCGGTTCGGAGGCGGCCTCCGCGATAACGGGAGTGCGCGCGGGTGAGCAGGCCGAAGCTACCCGTTTCGTCATGGACATCACCGACGAGGTCGACTTCGAGGTCTTTCTCCTCGATAGCCCCTACCGTGTGGTGGTCGATTTTCCAGTGCTTGATTGGCAGGTGCCGGTAACGCCGACCGTTCAACGCGGCCTTATCGATGGTTTTCGCTTTGGTTTGTTCGATCGTGCGACCTC
>CALJDF010000247.1 GCA_938023835.1 uncultured Alphaproteobacteria bacterium | reverse complement strand
ATCGCAAGAAGGGCAAGGTCTCGGGGGTTTGTGCCGGGATCGCGGACTAGCTCGGGGTCAGTCCGACGCCGTTTTGGGTGATATTCGCCGTCAGTCTGATCACGCCATTCTGGCTTCCTTCGCTTGTCGTCTACTTCTTGGCAGCGTGGATCCTCGAAGATACGCCGATTGACGAAGAGCCGGTCACAACCGAGGAGGCGCAGTTCTGGAAAGAGGTGCGGCGCGAGCCGAGCGGCACGGCGCACGACTTGCGACACAAATTCCGCGAGATAGAACGTCGGCTCGGCGGCATGGACGCGCATATCACGTCGAGCGAGTTCGAGCTGCAAAAGAAGTTTCGCGATCTTGGCGCCTGACCTTTTGCGGATTTGAGATCCGTCGCCATAATGGCCGGCTCAGCCGCTGTACACTGGAGTTCCGCCACGTGAAGTATTTACACACCATGGTTCGCGTCACTGACGTCGACGCTTCGCTCGATTTCTACGGCAAGCTCGGCCTGCGTGAGGTGCGCCGAATCGATAGCGAGAAGGGGCGCTTCTCTCTGATCTTTCTAGCCGCGCCGGGCGACGAGTCGGCTCAGGTCGAGTTGACCTACAACTGGGATCCCGAGACCTATGACGGTGGCCGCAACTTCGGCCACTTGGCTTATGAGGTCGAGAATATCTACGAAGCGTGCCAACGCCTGATGGACGGTGGGGTAACGATCAATCGTCCGCCGCGCGAAGGGCGTATGGCGTTCGTGCGGTCACCGGACAATATCTCGGTTGAGTTGTTGCAAGCGGGCGATGCGTTGCCGCCAGCAGAACCGTGGGTCTCCATGCCCAATGTGGGCGAGTGGTAGCGACTAGGGTAAGCGGGCGATCTTCGCGTTGAGCAGGTCGAAAAAGCCGTCCGCATTGACCCCGTGAACCCAAACCGCGTTTGGCGCGCGGTCGGTGACACCCCAAAAGTCTGTGACGGTCGCCCCCATCGTGAGTTCGGATTGGGTTTCGATCGTCACGTTGACCGACTTCCCGCGAAATAGTGTGGGGTTCAACAGGTAGGCGATGGTGCACGGGTCGTGTAACGGCCCGCCGTCGGTGCCGTATTTTTCTTCGTCGAACCGGTTATAGAACTCCATCATCGCTTGAACGGATTTGCCGACGCGGTTCCCAAGTGCGGCAAACGCGGCGGTGCGCGTGGCGGTCGTCACAACCTGATGGGTCACATCAAGTGGCATCACGACAATCGGGCAGCCGCAGCGAAACACAATGTCGGCGGCATGTGGGTCGACGTAGATGTTGAACTCGGCCGAGGGTGTGGTGTTGCCGCCTTCGCGCATGGCCCCGCCCATCAGAACGATCTCGTGGATTCTTGAGAGGATGCGGGGTTCGCGCACCACCGCCATGCCGATATTGGTGAGCGGCCCGGTCGGGACGAGCGTGATCGAGTCATCGGGTGCACCCATGACGGTCTCGACGATGTAGTCCACAGCATGCTGGGATTGTAAGGGGAGGTCGGGTTCGTAGATCTCCGCACCATCGATGCCTTCGTGGCCGTGCACCTGCTCGGCCGTCACGAGGTGCCGCATCATGGGGCGGTCGCAGCCGGCGTAGACCGGGACGTCGGTGACGCCGCCAAGTTCGCAAATGATGCGCGCATTGCGCTGGGTCTTAGCAAGCGGGACATTGCCGGCCACCGTCGTGATGCCCTTGATATCCAGCGCATCGCGTGCGCCGAACGCAAGGAGAAGCATGACGGCGTCGTCCTGCCCGGGGTCGCAATCGATGAGGATGGCCTTACGAGACATGGCGGCTCCGGCGTCAGGTCGGTTGAAGGATGCGGTCAATATCAACGCGTTGCGGCATCGACTGAGCCGTTCCCGGTCGCGTGACGGAGAGTGCGGCGGCGGCATTGCCGAACCTTACGGCGTCCTCGAGAGATTGACCTTCGGCAAGGGCTGCCGCCATCGCGCCGTTGAATGAGTCGCCCGCCCCGGTGGTTTCCACGACAGGCCCAGCCTGCATCGCGGGGACGTGAAGGTCGTGTTTGTTGCTCATCAAATAGGCGCCGTTTGCGCCGAGGGTAATGACCACGGCGCCGACACCGTGGTCGAGAAAAAATCGTGCGGCGGCGGCAGCGTCTTCCGGACCGCGGATGGTCTGGCCACTTATCGCTTCGGCCTCGTTCTCGTTCGGCGTCGCAATGTCGACAAACGACCATAGCGATGCATCGACCTCGGCGGCCGGCGCAGGGTTGATGACGGTTTGCACGCCAGCCGCTTTGGCGAGATGAAGCCCGGTCTCGGCGACCGAAAGCGGCACTTCGAACTGGGTCAGGAATACCTTCGCGCGTTCAATGTGCTCCGCTGCGGCCTGGACCTCGGAGACGGTAATCGCGCCGGCTGCGGCAGGGGTGACGATAATGGCGTTCTCGCCGCTGGCCTCGCTGAGGTAGATACCGGCGGCGCCCGTCGGTTGGGTATTGCTCTCGATCAGCGCCTTGTCGGACACCCCTTCGGACGCGTAGAGTTCGTGTGCCATATCGCCAAAGGTATCGTTGCCGATCTTTGCAATAAGCGCGATCTCGGCGCCGGCTCGGCGCGCGGCGACCGCCTGATTTGACCCTTTGCCGCCGGGTCCAATACGAAAATCTTTACCAAGGACGGTCTCTCCCGGGCGCGGCAAATTGCCAGGCGCGACGAAGGTGAGATCGGCCACGAAAATACCAAGGATGCAGACGGAATGGGTCATGGAGCGGCTGTGATGGCCAGCATAAAGCCTTCGCACCGACCGGCAAGGCCGCGCTAGAGTTCGTCATGCCTGTCGAGCGTCCCGATCCCAAGCTCGCCCCAGCGCTCGAAGACCTCGCGCGCCGCGATGGTCATATTGGGGCGGCCTACCCAATCGTCGGTTTGCCGAGGCGCCGCAGCCAACCGAAGGGCTTTGAGGGGTTGTTGCGAATCGTTATGGCGCAACAGCTATCCGTCCATGCCGCGCGGGCCATCATCGACCGGCTGAATGATGCAACCGGATGCGATCCAACTCGGTTCGAGGCCCAGAGTGACGCGGCCCTTCGGGCGCTCGGACTTAGCCGGCAAAAGATCGGATACGGTCGCAACCTTGCGGGTGCAGTGACCTCCGGCGCGCTCAACTTCAGAAAGCTACATCGCCTAGAGGACGAAGCTGCGATTGCGTCGCTTACCGAGATCAAGGGCATCGGTCGGTGGACGGCAGAAATCTATTTGCTCTTTTCGTTGGATCGCCCCGATGTCATGCCGGCTGGCGATCTCGCCGTGTGTGCGGCAGCCCAACGCCTGAAAAACCTCCGCAAGCGGCCCGACGAAAAGCGCATGCGTCAGATCGCCGAGGCATGGCGCCCCCACCGCAGCGCTGCGGCCCGCTTTCTGTGGCACTACTATGCGCACCCCGGCGTACCGGTTGCCGGCAAGGTGTCGCCGTGACGCGTTTGCTCGGTCTACATAGCCTCGTACTAATTCTCGTCTTGGCGCTGTCGCCGGTCCGGGCGCAGCAAGTGGACCTCGAATTGGTCTTGGCGGTCGACGTCTCCGGCAGCATCGACTTCGAGGAGGCGCGCCTTCAGCGGCAGCGCTACATGGCGGCGTTTCTCGATCTAGTTGTGCTGGGGGCGATTGCCTCCGGGCCGCTAGGGCGGATCGCGGTCACCTATGTCGAGTGGGCCGGGGTTTTTAGCCGGTCCCATACGGTCGACTGGATGGTGATCGACGGCCCGACCAGCGCGGAACGCTTTGTCGCCGCACTGGAAGACGCATCGCTGCAACGAGGTCGCTACACATCGATCAGCGGTGCCATCGAGTTTGCGTTGCCGATGTTTGAGGCCAACGCCTTCGAGAGCAAGCGCCGGGTGATCGACATATCGGGCGACGGGCCCAATAACAGCGGTCGATTGGTCGACGAGGCGCGCGATATTGCCGGCCTCGCCGGGGTCACCGTCAACGGTCTTGCAATCATCAACGATCGACCCAATCCCTTCGGCATCCCCCTGATGAAGAATCTCGATATCTACTTCGAGCATTGCGTGATTGCAGGCCCGGGTGCCTTCGTCGTCGTGGCGGAAGGGTTCAACGATTTCGGCAACGCTATACGTCGCAAACTCATTCTTGAGATCGCTGGTCGCATCCCGAACAACATTCATCGAGCCCAAGGCTATGCGCCGCCGCCATGCGATATTGGCGAGAGGATGATCGAGCAGTTTCGTGGGCAGCGTTTTTTCGACACATCTTGAGTGGCACCAATGGATGACATCGAGACACCCGAAGGTCTAGTCGGGAATGCCGAACCCGCCTGGGGCAGCGACACAATGGCGTTGGCAGTGCGTAACCTGGGGTACAAATACGTTGCATTGAACCCGGGGGCGAGCTTTCGAGGGTTTCACGACAGCCTGGTCAACTACCTCGGCAATCGCGATCCCCAAATGATCCTTTGCCTTCACGAGGATCACGCGGTGGCGATTGCTCATGGCTACGCCAAAGCAGCGGGCGAGCCCATGGCGGTTGTGTTGCATAGCAACGTTGGCTTGATGCACGGCTCGATGGGAATCTTTAATGCCTTTTGCGACCGGGTGCCGGTGTTGGTGCTTGGCGCAACCGGACCGGTCGACGCCGCCAAGCGGCGCCCGTGGATCGACTGGATCCACACAGCCCAGGACCAAGGCGCTTTGGTGCGCAATTTCATCAAGTGGGACGATCAGCCGGCATCCGTCGAGGCGGCGGTCGAGTCGATCTATCGCGCCAACCAGCTCGCGCGAACGGCGCCGCATGGACCGGTTTATGTCTGCCTGGATGCCGATCTACAAGAACAACAACTGGCCGAGCCGATTGTACCGCCTGCGGCGCCGCGCTTTGCCGCCGGAGCGGCACCGCGACCCAGCGAAGATGCGCTGCGCAAAGCGGTTGCGTTGCTTGACGGCGCACGCCGACCGGCAGTTCTGTCGGGGCGTTTTGTCCGCACCCAGGCTGCATGGGATGCTCGCGTTGCCTTGGCCGAAAAGCTGGGGGCCGTGGTGTTCACCGATTTTAAGGCGGGGGCCACGTTTCCAACTGACCACCTCCAGCACGGCGGATCCATTCAGTTCCTGAGCGACGATCAGAAGGAAGCGCTGCGGGCGTGCGACGTCATCCTCAGCCTCGATTGGATCGACTTGGCGGGCACCTTGAGCCAGGCGTGGCCCGACAAGGATGTCAGTGCGAGCGTCATCCATGCGTCGATCGACCAATATGTGCATAACGGTTGGAGCATGGATCACCAAGGATTGCCGCCGGTCGATGTGAGCCTGCTCAGCCCGCCCGACGAAGCGGTCCCGTTGTTGACCGCCGCGCTCAAGGGCGGGAAGGCGCCGGTCGCCCAGAATGAATCTCCCTCGCTCGCCGATCCAGATCACGAGGGCAAGCTCACGCTTGATCACGTGGCCGAGGCGCTGAAGAAGGCCGTGGGGGATAGCCCGGTGTCGTTGGTACGGCTCCCGGGGGGGTGGCCAGGCGCCCGATGGCCGTTCACCGGGCCGCTGGACTTCTTTGGTTATGACGGTGGCGGCGGGATCGGATCAGGGCCGGGCATGGCGATTGGATCGGCCCTGGCGCTAAAGGATAGCGGTCGGTTGGCGGTCGCGGTGATCGGCGATGGTGATTTTCTGATGGGCGTGAACGCGTTTTGGACGGCCGCGCACTACAAGATCCCGTTGCTCACGATCGTTGCCAACAACCAGTCCTACTTCAATGACGAGATGCATCAAGACCGGGTGGCGCGGGCACGATCACGCAATCCCGAGAACCGTTGGATCGGCCAAAAAATCACCGACCCCGACCCCGACCTCGCGAAACTGGCCGAAGCGCAGGGTCTTTACGGGATTGGTCCGATTGAAACGACAGGTCAGCTGGCGACTGCGATTATGGAAGGTGTTGCGGTTCTTCGCGAGGGCGGGGCCAGCGTCATCGACGTTCGCGTCGGCCCGCGCGGCGCGACGGCGGCAACCATGATTGGACGCCGGTAGTTAGCGTAGTCGCGGGTTCAGCGCGTCGCGCAACCAATCGCCCAGCAGGTTCACCGCCAAGACCAGCAAAGCCAAGGTGGCGCCGGGGAAGATCACGATCCACCATTCGCCGGAAAACAGGAAGTTGTTTCCACTGTTTACGAGCGTGCCGAGCGAAGGCTGAGTCGGCGGTACCCCGACACCCAGAAACGATAGTGTCGCTTCGGCCAGAATGGCGACGGCCAAGCTGATGGTCGCGATCACCAACACGGGACCCAACACGTTCGGCAAGACGTGTCGCAGCATAATCATCGACGTGGGTCGGCCAATAACACGCGCGGCTTGTACGTATTCCTTGCCCTTTTCGACCATCGTCGATCCGCGCACCGTACGTGCGAAGTTCACCCATCCGGAGAGGCCGATAGATAGGACCAGCACAGGGACGGCCAAATCCTCAACGGAGGCACGGGGCAATACGACGCGTGCCACGCCGTTGATGAGAAGGGCGATCAGAATGTTCGGGAAGCTAAGTTGAACGTCGGCGACGCGTATGACCACGCTGTCGACGATTCCGCCGAGATATCCGGCCATGAGGCCGAGGGTTACGCCGATGACGAGAGAGAAAAGAACCGAAGCGAATCCGGCAAAAAGCGAGATGCGTAGGCCGAACAAAATCGCTGAAAATATGTCACGGCCCTGTTCGTCGGTGCCGAGCCAGAATTTCTGGGATCCGCCGTCGGCCCACACGGGTGCGGTGAACGCGTCCAGAAGGTTGAGGCTCGCCGAATTGAAGGGATCTTGGGGTGCGAGCCAAGGCGCGAACAGGGCCGCGAAAAGAAAGGCTGCCGTGACAACCGCCGCCATGATGGTGGTCGGCGAACGCCGAAAGGAGTACGCGACATCTGAGTCGAGGCGATCTCGGAGTGCAGTTGCCCAACTTTGCGACATCAGTTCCCCATTGCGACGCGCCGTTCGACGCGCAGGCGAGGATCGACGACGTGAATGACCTGCCCTCCGCAAACTGGTCCAGGATGACTGAGAGAGTCCGGCTAATCTGACCTTGTAAGGAGGAAGAGATGAGCCGGAAACGCTACACACCAGAAGAGATTATCGGGAAGCTGCGTGAAGCCGAGGTGCGGTTGTCGCAGGGCGAGA
>CALJDF010000246.1 GCA_938023835.1 uncultured Alphaproteobacteria bacterium | reverse complement strand
GGGTGCCGACTTGTGCTTTGCGATTTCGGCGGTGCGCTGTTGGCCAAGGCGGTTTTCGACGAAGCGGATGCCTCCGGCGCGACCTTCGTCGGCGCCGATCTTCGCGCCGCATCCTTCCGCAATGCTCTTCTAGACGCGGTTCCCATCAAAGTGGCCGGTGGCGGTGTGACCGGGCGCATGAAAACACCGATCTTTGCCCGCGCCCTTTTGGCGGGCGCTGACTTTACCGGTACCGATACCTCGGCCTGCGGTGACCTCAACAGGACCTAGCTATGCTCTTCGACCTTATCCGAATCGTTTTCGCCATTTTCCTGCCACCCGTGGGGGTCTTCCTCCAAGTCGGCCTGGGCCTGCATTTCTGGCTCAATATCGTGCTGACGCTTTTGGGGTATATCCCTGGGATCGTGCACGCGATCTGGTTCATCGCGCGCAAATAGCGGCTGAATCACCGGGATTCGGGGCTGATCACGATAATTCAGAGACGCCGTTTCGGCATCGCACAAACCGGGCCGGGCTGTCATAATGGTCCGGACAAGCTGGGTGCCTTGAGCTATAGTGCCGGGCCTTAACAGGGTGGTCGAAACAACTGGGACTAGACGAATGAACCTATTCAAAAAACACGTGTTGCCCCTCGCAGGGGCGTTGGTGCTGAGTTTGTCGGTGATCTTGCCGCAAACCGCATCGTCGGAGGAAGTAACGGTCGCCGTCCGTATGTTCGGTGCCGGTAAGGGTAATCCCTATTCTGGGTGCAACTGCACCCCAGGCGTCTTTGCTTGGGCGCCGGTTTTCGAAACGCTCACCAAACTGAACGAAGACGGCTCTCCGGGTCCGTTGCTTGCAACGAGCTGGGAAAATGTCGAACCCACGCGGTGGCGCTTCAAACTGCAAAAAGGTCACGTTTTCTCGAACGGCGAGCCGGTCACTGCGCAAGCCGCAAAAGCCACCTTCGATTTCTGGTGGACCGATGAAGGCGGCGTTTTCTCGCAGTCCAAGACGATGAAGAACTTCGTCAAGGCGGTTGAGGTGGTCGACGACCACACGCTCGACATCATCACGCACGCGCCGAATCCCATTCTGCCGATGAACATGCGGGACCCTGCCGTCATCGCGCCGAAGGATTTTGCTGATCGTGGCGTCGCCGGGATCACAAAGGACCCCGTCGGTTCCGGCCCGTACATGATCACGTTCGCTGAAGAGGACGCGACCGCGGTACCGAACCCGAAAGCCAACCGGGCAATCGGGGACGTCACCAAGATCTCGTTCAAGGTCCTGCCGGAAGCACCGTCGCGGACCCAGGCCTTGGTGTCGGGTCAGATCGACATCAACACCGCGATGTCGGCCGACGAAGCGGCGGCCGTCGAAGCAGCAGGCATGAAGGTTTTTGCCCGTCCGTCCACCCGGACGATGGGGATCACGATCGTGTCCTACCGCAACGGCAAGCCGGTTGACGGCCCGATGGGCGACGTTCGTGTCCGTCAGGCGCTCAACTACGCGGTCGACAAAAAGGGTATTGCCGAGGCGCTTTTCCTGGGCAAGTACGCGCGTCCGTCGACCCAACCAGCCTTCCCTGGCGTCAATGGGTACAACCCCGACCTCAAGGGCTATCCGTATAACCCCGAAAAAGCCAAGGCGCTGCTTGCCGAGGCCGGGTTCCCGGACGGCAAGGGCCTTAAGTTCGAGGTTCGGGCCATCGTCAACGACGAAGCCTTTAAGAATGCCTACGAAGCGGCCATTCAAGACATCCGGCAGCTCGGTGTCGATGCCACCCTCATTGCCCAGCAGTTTGCGGGTACGGGTCAGTGGCTCGAGCATTGGCTCAAAGGTGACTGGCCCTACGAAGGCTTCGGAATCGGTTTCGACCTGACCGCAACCATGGATGCGGCGCGGGTGTGGAACGTCTTCGCCTCGTGCAAAAAGCACGGCGGCAAGGCGCCCTACTTCTGTGACGAAGGCGATATGCCGTTGATCAACGCGGCGAACGAAGAGTTTGATCCAGAAAAGCGTCGGGGTCTCCTGCGCGAACTGGGGCGGATCACCGCCGACAAGGCGCCGATCATCTTCCTCGTCGAGTTCGACGAACTGATGGGCTACAACCCGCGGATCAAGAACTTCTCGCACCATCTCTTGCAGATTCCGTACGAGACGTTCGAGGTGTCTTCCCGCTAGGGCAGCGCACCGACGCCACGAGAAAGGGCGCCCTGCGGGGCGCCCTTTTTTTGTTCGCGGCCGGCCCGGCGATTACGGCGTCTACACCACCTTGTCGTTCTCCATGAAGATCACGCATGGATTAGCCGGGTTGTAATTGTCTTTCTTCTGGCAGCTCTTCAGCGCGTCTTTGCGCATCTTCTTCATGTTCGAACTGCTTTTCCACCGGGCACCAAAAGCGCCGTCCTTGGACACGGCAAAAGCCTTCGGCATTTCAGCCGGGCCGCAGAATTTCAGGAAGGGCTCCACCGGCCCCTTGCCACCGGCTTGCTCCAATTGGGCCACGGCGTCCTCATACGGGTCGGCATTTGCGGCGCCACCCAACACAACCAAAGCGCCCTCCAAAGCGAGCGTCGCGATACCGAACTTCATTTCAATCAATCCCCTTGTTTGCGTGTCACCGCCATCGTCGCGTCGGCGCCACCATCCCTGAATTGGCGCACCGGCATCCCTTCAGATCAACCGGCCCCGTGCCCATTTAAATTGAGAGCCTTTGCGATGACAATTGGCGCCGCACATCGCCGCGGGGTGTGCGGCCCCTAGGGCAGACCCCGCTGGCTCCGGATGTCCTCGCGTGTCGGCGCGGGCGGTGTTTTCTCGACCGGTCCGCTGAACCATGCCAGCGCCACAACCACCGCAATCACCACCAGCAACAACACCCGCCGGTAGCGCCGAATGACGCTGTCGGGAGGGCGCTCGGTCATGTCGTCCAGGTGACGGTGGAGGCCAGGACCGGAATCGAACCGGTGTACACGGCTTTGCAGGCCGCTGCGTAACCACTCCGCCACCTGGCCATGGCCGCGTGTATAGGTTTGCCCCCGGTGCGGGTCAAGGCTTGGCCGACCCAGACGGTGCCGCGCACTGGGCCGCGAATGCGTCGGCCAAGGCGTCGACCGTCGCCCAATCCGTCAGGTCGTGGTCCACCGAGGTATCCGTGGGACCGCCCCTTTGCCGGGCGATGCGCGGCATCAGCAGCCGCAGCAAGAGGTTGTATTGGCGATAACGCAAAGCACCGGCAACGCTTTGGGCCAGGTCGGGCGTCCAGCCGGTCTCGCGTGCGAAGCTCTTGATCAAGGCCGGTGTGGTGCCGCGATCCTCGGGGCGCGCCGACGCGGCCACCAAACTGACCGAGAAAAAAGCGCTCGGCAGCGCGTTCAGCGCGGTCCGGTGCTGCCCGACCCAGCGCCGCAGCGCCTTATCATGACGGCCATAGCGCATCGGCGCGCCGATCATCACCGCCCGCACGCCGGCAGGGGTGCAGGCGCGCGCCCGCAGATCAACCACATCCACCGCCAGGGCCCGCGCCGCGAGGCGTGTGCCGATCCGATGGGCGATCCGCGCGGTCTACCCATCGTGTGAGACAAACGCGATCAGAACAGGCTGGCTCATGGCTTATTCTCGCATAATCGATGGGTAGGGGATGGCAGCGATTCGCAACCGTTCCTCGGCAATCGGCCCCGATGCCCCTGGTTGTCTTTCGCCGCCCGGAACCGTATAACCGGCCGATCATAGGGGTTTGGGACCTTTTGGACCGATGACCGATCACGCCGCCGCGCGCCGCAACATGGTGCTCAGCCAGTTGGAACCCAACCGGGTGAACGACCCCCGCATTCTCGATGCGATGGGCAGCATTCCGCGCGAGGTCTTCGCCCCCAAATCGCTTGCCGGTGTCGCCTATGTGG
>CALJDF010000245.1 GCA_938023835.1 uncultured Alphaproteobacteria bacterium | reverse complement strand
TCCACAGGAAATGTTATGACCGGACTAGGCCGTGATTTCTGCCATCATTTTGCCCGCACACGGTCGCGGGGACCGCTGCGCCAGTTCATGGTGACGGCAGGAGACACTGCGAACTCATCCCCGCGACGACTTGACGACAAGCAATGCGAGGCGCCCCGGCAGGGTGTAAAGGACCACCATGACTGTGAACGACGCCGACACAAATAATGACATTGAGGCCGACAACGGCAATGGAACCAAACCAATCATGCGCGGTCGCCGCCGCCTCCTTGGGCTGCTGCGCCAACGCCTGTGGCTTCAAGTGCTTGTCGGCATGGCGCTGGGGATCGCCTTCGGGCTGGCCATTGGGCCGACGGGCGGTCTGCTGTCGCCCTCGGCGGCCTCCCTCGTCGGGAACTGGGTCGCCCTCCCCGGCAAGCTCTTTATCCTAGCCATTCAGTTCGTGGTGATCCCGCTGGTGGTTGCATCGGTGATCCGCGGCATTGCGGGTGGCAGCACCGGGCAGCTCGGGGTCATCGGGATTTGGACGATCGGCTTCTTTCTCGTCTTCACCGTTATCGCCGCAATCATCGGCATCGGGCTGGCGGTTCTCATCAAACCGGGCACGGTCATCGACGGTGCCAACAATATCGCCACGGCAACCACGCCGACCCCCGAGGCGGCTACGCTGCCTGGGTTAGCCGAGTTCCCGGATCTCCTCGTCTCGATTTTTCCGAGGGATCCACTCGCGACCTTCGTATCCGGCAACATGCTGCAGATCGTCATTGCCGCCGTCATCATCGGCGTCGCGATGATTTCGATCTCGAGCGAACAACGCCGCCCCCTGCTCGATTTGCTGGCCTCGGTGCAGGCCGTCGCCATGGCGGTTGTCGCCGTGGTGCTGCGCTTTGCTCCGCTTGCGGTTTTCGGATTGCTCGCGCAAATCACGGCCCAAGTCGGGGTCGACGCCTTGCTCAGCACCGCTGTCTACGTGGCGACCGTCATCCTCGGTCTCGCCATCTTGTTTGCGCTTTACCTTGCGACCGCAGCCTGGGCGGGGACACCGCCAATGAAGTTTCTCCGGGCCGCGCGCGAACCCCTGTTGCTCGCCTTCTCCACGTCAAGCTCTGCCGCCGTCATGCCCGTCTCACTCGCAACCTCTGTGGGCAAACTCGGCGCCCATGCCGCCGTGGCGCGTTTCGTTATTCCTCTCGGCACCACCATCAACATGGGCGGCACCGCGTTGTACCAAGGGGTCGCGGCGCTATTCCTGGCCCAAGTCTTCGGTGTTGAGATCGGCCTGACCGGGATGATCTTGGTCGTAGTAATGGCCACAGGTGCGGCCATCGGCTCACCCGGAACCCCCGGCATCGGCATCATTATCCTGGCAACCATTCTGACCAGCATCGGCGTGCCCGCGGCAGGCATTGCGATCATCCTCGGCGTCGACCGAATCCTCGATATGTGTCGCACGGTGGCTAATGTCACAGGCGACCTGGTCGCAAGCCAATTCGTGTCGCGTTACGCCACCGACCATATCGACACGGCCGAATCCGACAGCGTCAAGGAGGCCACGCCGTGACCAAACCGGGCGCGCCAAAGGCCACCAGACCTCGGTAACCGACGCCGAAAAGGCAATCCCCGCGTCGCGACCCGTCCTCGGGCTGCTCCTTCTCGCAAAATCGCGCTACCATCTGCACCTCACCGAACGGGAGGTTCATCATGACCAGCAATGTCATCCGCAATCCACACGGCGGCTATCGCAATCGCAGCGTCGAGATCCCGCCGGGGTCGCGCATTCTCTACATCTCCGGCCAAACCGCGACGGACGAGAACGGCGATACCCCGCCCGACGCCGAAACCCAAGCCGACATTGTCTATGCGCGCGTCGTTGAATCGTTACATGAGGCGGGTATGGACGTCACCGATGTGGTGAAAACCAATCTCTACATGGTGAACCCCGGCGATATCGGCGCCATCGCCAGGGCGGGCGAGAAATATTTCAAGGGTCACACCCAAGCGGGCACATTGGTCTACGTCAAAGCGTTGGCCCTGCCCGAGGTGCTGCTCGAGCTCGAAGCCGTCGCCGCAAAAAAGGACTAGCGCCGCTTCATGACCGACGACGAGATCGCGGCCGCCTTGCGCGGCTATGCCGTCCCCACCCTTGCCGAGGTCACCCCGCCGGCGTGTGACCTGCCACCGGAAATCCGGCAACTCGTCCCCGGGACCGCGATGGTCGGGACCGCATTCACCGTGCGTTGCCCGCCAGGCGACAACACAGCCGTGACCCGCGCAGTCGGCGAAGCCAAAACCGGCGACGTCATCGTGATCGACGCCGGCGGCAATACCCGTAGCGCCGTGTGGGGCGATACCGCAAGCACCGCATCGCAAATGAAGGGCATCGTCGGTTGCGTCACCAACGGCCGCGCCCGCGACATCGACGACATCATCGCGTTGGGATTCCCTGTCTTCGCGCTTGGCCTGTCGCTTCGCGGCTCAACCAAAGGCCAACGCGGCGAGACCAACGTGCCGGTCGCCATTGGCGACGTCGTCATCAACCCCGGCGATTTCGTGTGCGGCGGCCCGGATGGCGTCCTCGTTGTGCCCCGCGATCAAGCCGAAACGGTGCTTGCCAAAGCGGCAACCGAGCACGCCGAGGAACAAACCCGTGCCGAACGCCTCAGATCAGGCGTTCCGCTCAGCGACATCCTCGCCACCTCAGGCAACAAGTAGCGCCTAGCGCCGAACCGCGCGCCAGCCGGCCGCTTCGGCTTCAGCCACCGAGCAAAACCAGCGTTCCCCGCGCGCCGTATCGATGCGGGTGGCGGCGTAGCTGCCCCCGCCCGGCAGGTGATAAATCCGCTCGCCACGCGACGAGACGTTACCTTTGATCGCGCACTCGCCGCTGCCGGGTGACGCCACCGTTTCGGTCACGCCTTCCCTCTCAGCGCTTCGCGGACGTCCTCTTCCCGCCCGGCGATAGGCGGCAGGCGCGACGAAACGCGGCGCCACCACCGCATCGCCCTCATAACGGCGGGAAAATTCGAGATACGGCACCGCATGCCCCGCACGAACCGTCGCACGATTCAAATCGGTATCGCCGACGAAGCAGGTCGCCACCACGCGGCCATACTGGTCGATATCCTCTTGGACACAGCGCACCGCGCGACCCTCAATCAAACGCACCAAGTGCGCGGTTGCCTCCGCACCGCAATCACCGCCGCTACGGCAGGGCTGCCCGCGTTCGGGGGCATCAATGCCAAACAATCGCACCCGCGTCGCGCCAATCGCCAGCGTGTCGCCGTCGATCACCCGGGCAGCACCACGGACCTCTTGCGCCCCAGCCGGGAACGCGACGAGCGCCAACGTGATCCAGACAACAGCACCCCAACAGCGCACGTCTTGAACTCCCCAACATGAATGCGCCCCACGGTGGTCTTGCCGCCACGAGCATGGGCGTCATCGCGGTCAGTATGGCAGAAGCCGGCGGGTCATCACCCGCCATGTTCCTGCCGCAACTTTTCCGCAACGCGACCGCAATCCGGCCCCCAGGGCGCCATCCTTCGACCCTAGCCTCGGACCATTCAAACCCGAGGAGATTCTCCTGATGCGCGTATTCTTGATTGCCGGAGCGCTGCTCGCCGTTGCGGGTTGCGCCGGCCAGCCCAGCCAATCGTTCACCTGGCTCGACGGCCAGCAGTACCGTTGGCTCAACGATCTATCGGCCTGCGCCAACGACGGGTCGGCCGTCTTCTTTCAGCGCGCCGCCGCGGACGGTACGTTCATCGAGCCCCACGGCCTCACCCTCGACAAGTGCGCGCGCGCCAGCCGGCAAGGCACCAGCAGCTAGCCCTTTTTGCCGGTCAACACCGACAGCGCCATCGTCAACTGACGCGAAAGCGGTCCCGGCGGTTTCAAACTGAACGGGTTGCCGTTGGCTTTTTGCAGGGCCTGCGCGTCACGAACCGCAAGGAGGACCGACGCAAAGACCGGTCGCGCTGGTTTCGGCAGAGGCGTCCGGCGCGCCTCGGTCAAATGCGTTTCGGCCTCGGCGACCACCGCACTCACGGCCTTGCCCAATTCGGGGGTGAAGTGCCCCGAGAACGTGGCCTCGCGATCAACGCGCGAACGCGCCAAGACGTCTTGGGGAATCGACAGTCGACGACGGGCCACGGCACGCGGTAAATCCCGCATCATTCCGACCAAACACCAGCCGGTCCCGGCCGCACGCGCCGCCCGCGCGACATCGGGGTCTTTCACACCCAGAAATGCCAGCAGCAAGACATTCAGGGCACCCGCCGTGCGCGCGCCGTAGTGCACGAGTTCGGCCAAATCGGCTGGTGGCGAGTCGTCAAGGTCCCGACCCCGTGCATCCACCAGCGCCAACAATGTCGGCAAGGGCAGCGCATCACCGAGCGCCGCGGCGAGTCCCTGCGCCACGGGGTGTGCCGCAACGGTACCTTCGGCAAGACCGGTCAACGTATCGCGCCAGAACTGAAGCCGGATTTCGCCCAAGGCCCGCTCGGTCACCGCATCGGGGATCCTCGACAGTTCGAGATCAAGCGCAAAAAGCGCCAGGGCGACGCGCCGTCCCGCGGGCGGCAACAGAGTCGCCACGAGATAGCGATCGGCGTCGTGCTGCTTCAGTTCATCCGCGCAGTGCATCAACGCGTCGTCTGCCGACATAAAGTCACTCCGGCACAATCCCGATCGCGGGCTGTACACGCGGTTGCGAGGTAAATGAGAAACGTTCTATAGTTTGCCGGACTTGGGTTCTACCACACAACATCTTGTGTGAACCTCTGAGGGAGGGGCGATTCTATGGGTTCAATTCTTCAAAATCTGCAGTCCACGATTATTGCCGGCATCGTGCTGGCCATCGTCATGATTGCAGTCGTGGTCGGCTGGCATGGCCAGGGCCTCGAATTCGACGCTAATTGGTGGTCATTCCTGTTCCGCTGGTTGCACGTCCTCTCCGGGGTGATGTGGATCGGCCTGCTCTGGTACTTCAACTTCGTCCAAATTCCGACGATGCCGAAGGTACCGGATGAGCTGAAGCCCGGCGTTTCCAAGCATATTGCACCGGCGGCGCTGTTTTGGTTCCGCTGGGGCGCGATGGGCACCATCGTGACCGGCATCGTGCTGGCGTTGATCAATGGCTACTTCATTGATTCCGTCATCATTGGTCTCGACTCGGGCGTCGCACGTCACACCGCGATTGGTATTGGCATGTGGCTCGGTACCATCATGTGGTTCAACGTGTGGTTCGTGATTTGGCCGAACCAAAAGAAAGCACTCGGCCTCGTCGAAGCCGACGCGGACACAAAGGCCAAGTCGGCGCGGACGGCCATGCTGTTCTCGCGGACCAACACCCTGCTCTCGATCCCCATGCTCTACGCCATGGTGTCAGCGCAGAACCTCTACTAGGCGAACTCTCGCCGAAACGAAAAGGGGGCCTCCGGGCCCCCTTTTTTGTGTTTTCGCTAGGCGCCTGGATCAGGTCGCGACTGGAAAAACAGGGCGTGTTGCCCGCCGGGCAAGAAGAAGCATCCCGATACCCCGGGGAGCGCAACAGGGAAATCGCGAAAGACCCCAAGCGCGCCTTGCGCACGCAACCGCGCCGCAAAACCATCGTCTCGGCCATGCACAACCCACGTCCCCGCGTCGGGATTCGCAATCATCAAGCCGCCAGCCGCCCGAATTGCCGACACGGCAGCATGATCGTCCGTCGGCGAAAAAACCGACACCATGGTGCCCGCCTCTGAATCGGCGACCGATGTCGCGCTCACTGCAACCGCCATCCCGATGCCCCACACCGCGATGATGCCGCCAAAAATAGCGGCCGCCAGCCGATGGTAGCGACCGTCGCCACGTTTAGGGCCAGAAGGGGTCTCGATCATGATGAAAGTGTCGCGCGTTCGAGGGCACCCGCACAAGGTGCAACCTGGCTCTCTAGTCGATCGCGATCAGCGCCGCAGCAACCCGGCGGTCTTCCGCCATCAGGATGTTGTAGGTCCGGCATGCCGCGCCGGTATCCATCAACTCGACCCCGATCCGGGCGTCTTTCAGCGCCGCCCGCAAATCCGCAGGCAACGGCTGGATCGATCGACCACACCCCATGAGCAAAAGCTCGACGCGTGGTTCGGCCGTGATGATGGCCTGCAAATGATCAAGCGTCAGATCGGCCCAGGTACTGGGCTCAAAAGCGGCAATTCGTTCGGGGAAGACCAAGACCGACCCCTCGTGGCGCTCTCCCGAAACCATGAATCCGCCGGCACCATAACTACCGATGACTTGGCGGCCATGCGGCACGAGCGGCGTGACGTCCATCGGGCTTAAGCCGGGGTCGCGTCGCCGGCGTCTTCGTCGGTCTTCTTGTCGAAAGCCTCGCGGCGCACGCCGAGGTATAGCAGGACCGGTGCAGCGACAAAGATCGACGAATACGTCCCGATTACCACACCCCAAATCATCGCCAAGACAAACCCAGCGATCACTGGTCCGCCGACGACGACCAGCGCCACAAGCGCCAGCATCGTGGTGACCGACGTCAGGGTGGTACGAGACAGCGTGTCGTTGATCGACAGATCGATCAGCTCTTTCAGATCGGTCTTCTTAAATTTACGCAGGTTCTCTCGCACGCGGTCGTAGACAACCACCGTGTCGTTCATCGAGTACCCGACGATCGTCAAGATCGCCGCCACGATCGACAGATTGAACTCAAGGCCGGTAATCGCGAAAAAGCCGAAGGTAAGGATGACGTCATGGACGAGTGCGGTTACCGCACCAACCGAGAACTGCCACTCAAAACGAAACCAGATGTAGACCAGCATTGCTGCCAGCGCGAGACCAAGCGCCAGCGCCCCCGCCCGCACCAACTCGCCGGAGACCTGCGGCCCCACGAACTCCACACGGCGGTACTCGATGTCGCCTTCGATGACCTCTTCCAGTGCGCGCTTGATGACTTCGACCGCACCCAGTTGTTCGGCGCTATCGCCCGCTTGGCGCTCGACCCGGATCAGCACCTCGTCGGGTTCACCGAATTCCTGCAGGGCAAGGTCGCCGAGTTGCAAGCTACCCACCGCATCGCGCATCACGCTGATGTTGGCCGGTCCCGTCGTCTTGACCTGAATGAGCGTGCCGCCGCGGAAATCAATCCCAAAGTTCAACCCGAGAATAACCAGGAGGACAATTGATAGGACGGCGAGAATGCCGGACAGACCAAAGGCCGCCTTGCGCATCTGCATAAACGGGACGCGCGTCTTTTCGGGAACGAGTCTGAGCCGCCAAGCCATCGCCCGCCCCTAGATCGGCAACGCCGTCGGCCGCCGCCAACGCATCCAAGAAATCACGATCAGCCGCGTCAGCGTGATCGCCGTAAACATCGAACTCGCAATACCGAAGGCCAGTGTGACCGCAAACCCTTTGACCGGACCCGAGCCGAACTGGAACAGAAGCACCGCCGCAATCAACGTGGTCACGTTGGCATCGATGATCGTCGTCAAAGCCCGGGAATAGCCCGCATCAATGGCCGCAATCGGTGTTTTGCCGGTTCGAACCTCCTCACGGATACGCTCGAAAATCAGCACGTTGGCATCGACCGCCATGCCGATCGTCAGCACGACCCCCGCGATGCCCGGCAGCGTCAGCGTCGCTTGCAACAGCGAAAGCCCGCCACCGATCAGGATCATGTTCACCAAGAGCGCAACATTGGCGACCAGGCCGAACATGCCATAGGCCATCACCATAAAGACCATGACAGCGAGGAACGCGATGATGCTGGCAAGCTCACCGGCAGCGACGGAATCCGCGCCAAGCCCAGGTCCGACGGACCGTTCTTCTAGAATATTCAATGGCGCCGGCAGAGCACCGGCGCGCAGCAATAGCGAAAGATCGTTCGCTTCCTGCACCGAAAACCCGCCCGAGATAATCCCCGACCCACCCAGAATGGGTTGGCGGATGTTTGGGGCGCTAATCACTTTGCCGTCGAGAACGATCGCAAAGGGTCGTCCAACGTTGTCGGTCGTCACCTGACCAAAGCGCCGGCCGCCGGCCGCATCAAAACGGAAACTAACGGCCGGACCGCCCGATTGTTGGTCGAAGGTTGTCGACGCGTTGATCAGGTTTTCGCCGCTGATAATGACCTCGCGACGAACGATGTATTCCGTTTGATGGCTCGATGATCGGGGATCGGCCGGGAGTACCACCGAGCCCGGCGGCGGCCTGCCTCCCGGCCGGGCATCCAAATCAACAAGCTGGAACGTCAGTCGCGCGGTCTGGCCCAGAAGCCGCTTGATCCGATCCGGATCGTCGACGCCCGGGAGCTGGACTAGAATCCGATCATCGCCCTGCCGTTGGATCGACGGCTCGCGCGTCCCGGTTTCGTCAATCCGGCGTCGGACGATCTCAATCGATTGCTCAACCGCGGCGCGACGTCGCTCGGTAATCGCTTCGTCGGTGAGTCGGAGCCGTGCAATTCCTTCATCGTCGACTTGCACGTCGAGATCACGGGCGCCGACCGCCAAAAATGCGTTGGTGACGATCGGCTGGGACAAGCCCCGAAGAATGCGTACCGCGTCTTCGCGTTGGTCGGGATTGGTCAAGCGAACCCGCACACCGTTCTGCTCGAGACCAATCCCCCTGTAGTTGATGCGGTCGGACCGAAGCGCGCGGCGGACTTCGCTTTCCAACGACTCCAGGCGCTCACGGATCACGGAGTCGACGTCGACCTCCAGCAGCAGATGCGAACCACCCTGCAAGTCGAGGCCCAGATTGATCTGCTGATTAGGCAGCCAGCCCGGCCATTTTTCTACGCTATCGCGCGGAAAGAAGTTCGGCAGCACAAAGACGATCCCGGCCGCGACAACGAGCGCCACCAATGTCGTCTTCCATTTCGCGAACTGCAGCATCTAAGAGTGCCTGTTCAATCTTCGACGATGCCGAGCGCCGGGCGGACCCGGAAACGCTCGACCAATGGGTCGCTTAATTACTTGTCGTCGGAAACCGGTTCGCCGCGCGAGACCACATCCTGGATCGTGCCGCGTGCTACCTGCACCTTGACGTTATCGGCGATCTCAACTTCGACCCGGTTGTCATCCAACACCTTGGTCACCTTGCCGATGATCCCACCGCCCGTCACGACGTTGTCGCCACGCTTGACGTTGCCGACCATCTCGCGATGGGCTTTGGCTTTCTTCTGTTGTGGCCGGATCAGCAAAAAGTAGAAGACCACGAAAATCAGGACCAGCGGCAACAGCCCGATCAGGTCAAAACCGCCAGCACCACCACCAGCACCTTGCGCAAAGGCCTGCGAAATCAACATAGAAACTCCCGAGATTTGGCCCAAATGGCTGCGGGACTATACCGACCCATCGCCCGATTGCAAACCACGGGCGGCCCGCGTCGCGGGCTTGTGTGGTCGCCGATTATTGGCCTGTGGCCGTCCATTGGCGGGGCCTCTTGAGACTTTGCATTGGGCGTGCAGCGACGTAGGGTCAGGCCATGTCCGACCCCGACCTCAAGCCCTTGTTACGCCGTATCGCCGACGCGCTGGAGGGTCTCCAGCCTGCCGAAGCCGCCCCGCCCGATCTCGCCGCCGCCGGGGCCTTTGTTTGGCAGGCGCAGGGCGCGCGCCTCCAACCCGTGGCCAGCGTCGCCCATGTCGATCTGGCCATGCTGGTCGGCATCGATCGCGTTCGCGATACCCTGCTCGACAACACCCGGCGCTTTGCCGCCGGCCACGCCGCGAATAACGCCTTGCTGTGGGGTGCCCGGGGCATGGGCAAGAGTTCCCTAGTTAAAGCGGTCCACGCGACGATCAACCGTGAGACGCCTAGCGCCCTGATCCTTGTTGAGATCCATCGCGAAGACATCCCCACCCTGCCTCAATTGCTCGCCATTCTCGCAGCGGCGCCGCAGCGCTGCATCTTGTTCTGCGACGACCTGTCCTTCGATATCGCGGACACCAGCTACAAGTCGCTCAAAGCGGTCCTTGAAGGCGGGCTCGAGGGCCGACCCGATAACGTCTTGTTCTACGCCACCTCCAATCGCCGCCACCTCATGCCGCGCGACATGATCGAAAACGAGCGCTCAACCGCGATCAACCCGTCAGAGTCGGTCGAGGAAAAAGTATCGCTGTCGGATCGCTTCGGTCTCTGGCTCGGCTTCCATGCCTGCAACCAAGCCGAATTCCTCGCGATGATTGACGGCTACGTGTCCCAACTCGACCTCAAGGTCGATCCCGAACAACTTCACGCCGACGCCATCGAGTGGTCGATGACCCGCGGCGCGCGCTCCGGGCGTGTTGCCTGGCAGTTCATCCAAGACCTGGCCGGGCGCCAAGGGAAAAAGGTCTAACCGCGATGCCGCTCCTGCACGACATCATCGCGACTCATGACCGGTCGACGGTTGCTGTCGGTGCGCCGGACCGCGCGCCGCTCACTTATGGCGGCCTTTGTGCGCTCGTGGATCAAACCCGCGCCACCCTCAACGGCCTGGGGATCGGTCGCAACGACCGTGTCGCCATCGTGCTCCCCAACGGGCCGGAAATGGCAGCGGCCTTCATCACCGTGGCCGCCGCCGCGACCACCGCGCCGCTCAACCGCGCCTATCGCGCCGATGAGTTCCGCTTCTACCTCGAAGATCTCAATGCCAAAGCATTGATCGTCCAAGAAAACGACGACACACCCGCCCGCGCCATTGCCGAAGACCTCGGGATCGCCGTCCTTACGCTCACGGCCGACCCCGACGCCCCGGCAGGCCGGTTTGTCCTCGAGGGCCCTAACACCGGTGCCACGCCGACAACGGGCGCGGCGACGGCTGACGATATCGCCCTGGTGCTGCACACCTCGGGAACGACATCGCGTCCCAAGATCGTCCCGCTGAGCCACACTAATATCGCCGCCTCGGCGCGCAACATCGGCGTGACACTCAGCCTCACGCCGCAAGACCGCTGCTTGAACATCATGCCGCTGTTCCACATTCACGGCCTGATCGCCGCCGTCTCGGCCTCACTGGCCGCCGGCACCTCGGTGCACTGCACCCCGGGCTTCAATGCCCTGCGGGTCTTTGGGTGGTTCGAGACCGTCCAGCCCACTTGGTACACAGCCGTCCCGACGATGCACCAAGCCATCTTGTCACGCGCCGCGCGCAACAAAGAGACCGTCGCCAACATGGCGTTGCGCTTCATCCGATCGTCGTCCTCGTCCCTGCCGCCGCCGGTCATGCATGACCTCGAGGCTGTGTTTGGTGCCCCGGTCATCGAATCCTACGGCATGACCGAGGCGAGCCATCAGATGGCCAGCAACGAGCTCCCACCCGGAACGCGCAAACCGGGCAGCGTCGGCGTTGCCGCCGGGCCGGAGGTCGCCATCATGGACGCAGGCGGCACCTTGCTTGCGCAAGGAAAGACCGGCGAAGTCGTCATTCGGGGCGAGAACGTCACCAAAGGCTACGAAAACAACCCCGACGCCAATGCCACCGCCTTCACCGATGGCTGGTTCCGCACCGGCGACCAAGGCGTGCTCGACGCCGACGGCTTCCTCACGATCACAGGTCGCCTCAAGGAAATCATCAATCGCGGCGGCGAAAAGATCGCGCCGCTCGAGGTCGACAATGTCTTGATGGCGCACGATGCGGTTGCCCAAGCCGTCACCTTCGCGATGCCGCACGACAAACTCGGCGAAGAGGTTGCCGCGGCGGTGGTCTTGCACGACGGCGCTGAGGTCGACGAAAAGACCTTGCGCGCCTTTGTCGCCGAACATCTCACCGACTTCAAAGTACCGCGCCGGATCGTGATCTTGGACGAAATTCCCAAGGGTGCGACCGGGAAAATGCAACGCATTGGACTTGCAGAAAAACTCGGCCTCGCGGGATGAAGATCTGCATCTACGGCGCCGGCGCCATTGGCGGCTTTCTTGGTGCCGGCCTGGCGCATGCCGGTGCGGACGTGTCCTTGGTGGCGCGCGGCCCCCACCTCGCCGCCATTCAAACCAACGGCCTCACCCTCATTAAAGACGGCCAAACCACCACGACCCATGTCACCGCAACGAATGACGCCAAGTCGCTGGGCCCCCAGGACTACGTCATCGTCACCCTCAAGGCGCATTCGGTGATCCCGGCGCTGGACGACATCGCCGCGCTGCTGGGCCCCGATACCGCGGTTGTGTGGGGCGTCAACGGCGTGCCGTGGTGGTACTTTTACAACCTCGACGGCCCTTGGCGGGATGCCCGCATACGCTGCCTCGATCCCGACGACGCGCAGTGGCAGACCTTGGACCCCGAACGCATGATCGGCTGCGTGGTCTACCCGGCCTGCGAGGTGAGCGCGCCGGGCGTCATCACCCATATCGAAGGCGACCGGTTTTCGCTGGGCGAACCATCGGGCGACAAGTCTGACCGCGTCTTGGCGCTCTCCAAAGCGCTCATCGCCGGTGGCTTCAAAGCGCCCGTGCGCCCGCGAATCCGCGACGAAATATCGATCAAGCTGTGGGGGAACCTCTCGTTCAACCCGGTCAGCGCCCTCACCCACGCCACACTTGAGGATATCGGCAACGACGACGGCACCCGCGCCTTGGTCCGCGCCATGATGGTCGAAGCCCAAACCGTTGCCGAAAAGCTCGGCGTCCGCTTTGCCATAGATGTCGACAAACGCATCGACGGTGCGGTCGCGGTTGGCGCCCATCGCACCTCGATGCTGCAAGACCTCGAACGCGGGCGGCCCATGGAAATCGACGCGCTGGTCACCGCGGTTCAGGAACTGGCGCGGCTCACCGACACGCCCTGCCCGATGATCGACACCGTGCTGGCGCTGGTCCAAGAACGCGCGATCCAGGCCGGTTTCTACACGCCAACGTCCCGCTAACTCGTTAGCTGTGGCAACCGCGTCAGCGGATCGACGGGTTCGGTGCCGCGGCGCAATTCGAAATGGACTTGGCTCGCGCCGTTGAGCCGCCCCACCTTGGCGATCTGTTGGCCTTGGCGCACTTGGTCGCCGCGGCGCACCGCAACGGCGTCGGCATGGGCATAGGCCGTGATCCACCCGTCGGCATGGCGGATCAACAACAGATTGCCCAGGTTCTTCACTTCTTCGCCGACATAGATCACCTCACCGTCGGCGGCAGCCCGCACCGGCGCCCCCGGCGCGGCCGCGATATCAATCCCGTCATTCACGCGCCCGTTGCCTTGCGGACCGAATGTTTGCAGAACCTGACCTCGCACCGGCCAATCGAATCCCCTGGACGCACGCGCGCGGGGCAAGACACGTGCGCGCGGTGTCGGCGCAGGCGGTGACGCACGGGCGGTCTGCGTTACTGCCGCAGGCCGGTCGGTGGGTGTCTTGGGGATCGCTGTTTCGTCGACCACAACTGATGACCGTGCCGGCCTTTTGGCAGGGTCGGCAAACGCCGTCTGAACCCGCGCCGCATCGGGCAGCATCAACGGTTGTCCCACGAATATCCGGTCGGGGTTAGCAAGGCCGTTGAGGCGAATGATGTCCGAGACCTGCACGCCGTAGCGCGTCGCGATCTCACCCAATGTATCACCCGATCGGACCGTATAGATCGGCCCATCACCCAACTCGCGGCGCGCCTGGCGCTGTGAAAGATCGGCGCGACGCGTCGCATCGTCGCGCAAGGCACGTTCGATCACCGCGGTGATGCGGTAGTCCACGGGCGCAGGCACGCTTCGCGCGCAGGCGGCAAGCGCCAGTCCAAACAATATCAACGGTACGAGCCGTCGCAGGGTCAAGGCCACCTCTTTCGCCGGTCAATCACCGGCACATGCCTTCAACCGCGTGTCGCTCTCCCAGCAACCCGCAGCATTCCCTGCCGCAACAAAACTAGCGCGGGTTGCCGTTGAAATTCAACGCCGGCAACCGCGCAAAAAATCGTTAGATGACGTGCGCCATCATCAAGAACACCAGAACCACGCCGGTGATCACGAAAACCGCCAACTCCAGATTGCCTTGCCGGCTGGCCTCTTTGGCCTCGTTATTGAGCGGCACGGCCAGTTCTTCGTCGGTCCATTCCATGGGTACTACCTCGATGATGTGTCGTTCGTGGGCCCTAATCTAGCCAATCATCGCGGCCCCGTCGCCCGCCAATTGCATGACCAGCAGGTGGCACCCCAACCCGGTCCTAAGACAACCCCGCACCATTGCGAACCACGCCCGCGACCAGCGGCACGAACCGGACGGGCAGCAAGCTCTCTTCGGTGAAATCATCGCCGTTCCGCACGATGCGCACGATGTGTTGCGCCTGCGAATCGCGCCCCACCGGCACAACCAACACGCCGCCCTTGTCCGAAAGCTGCTCCTTGAGGGCCGGTGGCACTTCCGGTGCCGCCGCCGTCACGATGATCCGATCAAACGGCGCGAGATCCGGCCAGCCGTTTGCGCCATCACCCAACTGCGTCACGATGTTATTGATCCGCGCCGCCTTGAACTTTTCCTCAGCCCGCCGCAACAACGACCGATACCGCTCGATCGTGAAGACGCGCCGGCACAGCCGCGCCAGAACCGCCGCTTGATAACCCGAACCGGTCCCGATCTCCAGCACCCGCATCCGCGGCTTGACTTCCAACGCCTGAGTCATGAAGGCGACAACATAGGGTTGGCTGATAGTCTGCCCCTCTTCGATCGGCAACGCGGTGTTTTCGTACGCCTGGTCGACAAAGGACGACGAAACAAATACCTCGCGCGGGACTCGCTCAATGGCCGAGAGCACCTCAGTGTCGGCAATCCCCTGCTGGCGCAGTTCCATAATCAGTCGGATCTTGCGCGCGTCTTGGGTCACTTGAAGGTGGCCTGCAGGGCCTTTCTCGTCGCGCCGTGCGTGAAGTTCATTTTCAGCGGCGTCACCGAAATCTGTGCCCGCACCATCGCGCCGAGATCGGTAGCCTCGCCGGGTTTGCCGACTTGGCGGCGAAATCCCAACCAGTAGTAAAGACCGCCACGCGGATCTTCGCGCTCATGGATTTGGATCTTCCCGACATCGCGGCGGCCTTGCACGGTAACCACCGTTCCTTTGACGTCGCGCGCTTTGACCGGCGGAAAGTTTACATTGATCAACACATCGCTCGGCCAACCGGCTTTGCGCAGTTTGCGCACCACGCTTGCGCCGTGGGTTTCGGCGGTGCCCCAATGAATGGGCTCGGGGCGCGTAAACACCTGGCTCATGGCAATCGACGGAATACCGAGCAACGTGCCTTCCATCGCCGCGGCAATGGTGCCCGAATAGGTCACGTCTTCGGCCAAGTTGGCGCCTCGGTTCACGCCCGACAGGATGAGATCTGGTTTGCGACCGTCCACGACTTGGTTGACCGCCATGACGACACAGTCCGTCGGGGTGCCACCCACCGCAAAGCGCCGCTTGGAGATTTTGCGAACCCGCAGCGGCTCGACCAACGTCAGCGAATGCGAGGCGCCGCTTTGCTCGTATTCCGGCGCCACAACCCACACATCGTCGCTTAACGAATGCGCGATCTTTTCGAGAACCTTGAGGCCCGGAGCGTTGATGCCGTCGTCATTGGTGACGAGGATTCGCAGCGCCGCCATTAGGCGCTTGCCTCGATCGCGCCGATCACCTCAAGCCCGCCCATGTAAGGCCGTAACACCTCGGGCACGACGATCGATCCATCGGCTTGCTGGTAGTTCTCCAACACTGCCACCAACGTGCGCCCCACCGCGAGGCCCGAGCCATTCAAGGTATGCACGAAGCGTGTGCCCTTCTCCCCCTCGGGGCGGTAACGCGCGTTCATCCGACGCGCTTGGAAATCGGTGTAGTGCGAACACGACGAAATCTCGCGGTAGCGATCTTGCCCAGGCAACCACACCTCGATGTCGTAGGTCTTGGCGTTGGAAAATCCGAGATCACCGGTGCACAACACCACCACGCGATACGGCAGCTCCAAGCGCTTGAGAATTTCTTCCGCACAGGCCGTCAGGCGTTCGTGTTCCGCGACGGCGGCCTCCGGGGTCACCACCGAAACAATCTCCACCTTATGGAACTGGTGTTGGCGGATCATGCCGCGCGTATCTTTACCCGCAGCACCGGCCTCCGAGCGAAAGCATGGCGTCAACGCGGTGACGCGCATCGGCAGCGCGCTTTCGTCCACGATTTGCTCGCGCACCAGATTGGTCAGCGGCACCTCGGAGGTTGAGATCAACCACAAGTCCGTCGTGGTGCGAAACAGGTCATCGGCAAACTTCGGTAACTGTCCCACGCCGTAGGCCGCCTCATCGCGGACCAACAAAGGCGGTGAAACCTCGGTGTATCCGTTGTCGCCGGTCTGCACATCCAGCATGAACTGACCCAGCGCCCGTTCCAGTCGGGCCAACGCGCCTTTGAGCACCACGAACCGCGCGCCCGACATCCGCGCGGCAGCTTCGAAGTCCATCAGCCCGAGGCCTTCGCCCAAGTCGACATGATCTTTGGGCGCGAAATCGAACGCGGGCTTGGTGCCCCAAATGCGCAATTCGACATTGTCGTCTTCGCTCGCCCCCTCGGGCACGTCGTCTGCCGGTATATTGGGCAATCCCGATAGCATCGTGGAGAGCGCCTCGCCGATGTCGCACTCCTGCGCCTCGTACTCCTGAAGTTTCGTCTTGAGATCTGCGACCTCGGCCATCAAGCGGGTCGCCTCAGCGTCGTCGCCCTGACCTTTCGCCTTGCCGATCAACTTCGACGAGTCGTTGCGCTGTTTTTGCATGTCCTGCAGGGCGGTTTGCACCGCGCGGCGCTTCTCATCCAATGCAAGAATATCCGCCGCCTGCGGACCGAACCCGCGGCGCTTCATCCCGGCGTCGAACGCGTCGGGGTTTTCGCGAATGAAACGAATGTCGTGCATGGCCCGCACTTATAGGGGCCGCGTGGAATCCCGTAAAGGCGGGCGGCGTCTAGGCGTTGAGTTCGGCTTCTTCGGCGGCCTCGCGCGCGGCGCGCCGCTTCTCTACCTTGCGCGCCAGGAAGATCGACACTTCGTACAAGGCGATCATCGGGACACCCAAGCCGATTTGGCTGATCAAATCGGGAGGCGTCAGGATTGCCGCAATACCGAAGACGATCACGATGGCATAACGCCGCTTCTTGGCCAGCGACTCCGCCGACACGATGCCTGCCCGTGCCAACAGCGTGAGAATGACCGGCATCTGGAACGCAATGCCGAACGCCAGGATCAGCTTCATCACCAGCGAGAGGTATTCCCCGACCTTCGCCTCAAGCTCGATCGGCAACGTGCCCTCGCCGCCCGGCGTCTCAAACCCGAGGAAGAAGCGCCAAGCCAACGGGATGATCATGTAGTAGACCAGCGCCGCGCCGGCCGTGAACAACACCGGCGTCGCGACCAGAAACGGCAAAAAGGCCGAGCGCTCGTTGCGATAAAGGCCGGGCGCGGCGAATTTCCATATCTGGATCGCGAGAAACGGGAACGACACCCAAAAGGCCGCGAACATCGACACCTTGAGCAGGGTGAAGAAGGCCTCTTGCAGCGCGGTGTAGATCAGGCGCTTGCCTTCGTGTCCCTCCACCGCGTCGGCGTAGGGCTGAACCAGAAAATTGTAAATCTCGTCAGAGAAGATGTAGGCGACCACGAAGGCAACGACGAAAAAGATCACCACCTGCATCAAGCGCTTGCGCAGCTCGGTCAAATGCTCGAGCAGCGGCGCCTTACTGGACTCGATCTCCGCCTGTTCTTCAGCCGCCCTTTCCGCCACCGCTTACCTGTCCCTTAGGTGCCGGACGCGCCGGCCTTGGCCGGCGGCTCAGGCGTTTCGGTCGCCGGCGCAACGTCGGCCTCGGCTGCGGCGGCCGCAACGGCATCGCCATCGGCAGGGATTTCCGCCACTGGGCTTTCCGTTTCGACCTCGGCGGGCGTACCGAGAGCCACGTCAGAACTTCCGGCATTACCGGCGGCGTAGTCGGCTTGCACGGACTTCTTCAACGAACCATCCGGGTCGATGTGATTCTCCAGCGATGTCACGCTGGCCCCACCGCCGATGCTGTTGAGGTCGCGACGCAGGTCGTTGATCTCGGTCTCACGACCGATTTCTTCCAAGCTACTCGTGAACTCGCGGCTCATACGACGCGCCTTCGCGGTCCATTGTCCCACGGTGCGCACCACCTTCGGCAGATCCTTGGGTCCGACCACAAGGATCAGAACCAGGACCACCACGATCATTTCGGTCCAGCCAATATCAAGCATCGAGGTAAAGCCCCGAAAACCCGCTCAGTCGCCGCAAAGCGGCGCGCGCAGGTGTCTGGTTACGCGGTTTCTTTATCTTTCGTCTCGACCGGCGCCGCTTTTTCGGCGGTCGCGTCGATGGTGTTTTGTTGTGCGGCGCCTGAGTCGTCCTCAGCCATCCCCTTCTTGAAGCTCTTGATGCCCTTGGCCATGTCGCCCATCAGGCTCGAAATCTTGCCGCGCCCGAAGAGCACCACGAGCAGCAGCACGACGACGAGGATTTGCCAGAAACTAATGCCCATTACCTTGCTCCAACTGGTCAGCGGCCCAATTTGCCGCCATTGGGGTGGATCATTGCAGAAAGGCTGAGTCGGCGCAAACGTACGAGCGCCAAGCCCAACACCAATTTCTGCTGGAATTACACCTATTTAGTCACTCTTCTTCAAAAACAAAAGCCTGCGCGCGATCAAAATCGACGTTCACTTTATCGTCCGGTCCCGGCGGCGCCGTACCCGGGACATGGGCGGTGACCGTTGTGCCGTCCGCCAAAACGAGCTCAACGACGCTATAAGGACCCAGGACTCGGGCGCTCAAAACCGTTGCAGGCACCCCGGTGTCGCCCAAGAACAGGCCCTCGTTGCGAATGCCGACCGTCACCGCCGCCCCCAGTGCGGGTTCGGTCGTCGGCAATCGGCCCAGCGGCGTCTCCACCGAGTTGGCCTGCACTGTTCCGCGAAGTTCGTTCACATGTCCGAAAAACCGTGCCACGAACAAGCTTGCCGGGGCGCCGTAGATATCGGCCGGCGGCCCGACTTGTGCCAAACGCCCCGACCGCATCACGGCCACGCGATCTGCCATCCGCATCGCCTCACGCGGATCGTGGGTCACCAACAACGCGGGCGTCCCGGCCTCGGCAAGAATGCTCAACGTGTCATCGCGCACCGAATCACGAAGCTGGGTATCCAACCCGGAGAACGGTTCGTCCAACAGCATCAACGCTGGTCGCGGTGCCAACGCACGGGCCAGAGCAACGCGCTGCTGTTCGCCGCCCGATAACTCGTGCGGAAACGTTTGCGCATACCGCGCCATGCCGACGTGATCCAATATCCGCTCGGCCCGCTTTCGTTTGTCCGCGGCATCTTTGCCCCGCACCCCGAACATCACGTTATCGATCACTTTGAGATGCGGAAACAATGCGAAGTCCTGGAACACCATGCCGGTGTTGCGGTCCTCCGGGGGGAGCGATCGTCCTTCGCCCGCGACAACCCGGCCGCCAATACTCACCCGCCCGTGCTGCAACGTTTCAAGACCAGCCGCGAGCCGTAGCGTCGTCGACTTGCCGCATCCCGAGGGGCCCACCAAGCACACCACCTCCCCGACACCGACGGTCAACGACAGGCCATCGACCGCAACGGCTTGGCCGTAGCGATGACGCACATCGTCGAATATCAGGACCGGGGTTGTATCGGACAAAAGTAGAGTCTCGTTGTGCTGAAGCCGTGACTGTTTAGCACGCGGCAGGAGGAATGATAGCGCTACATGACCTCGCTCGGGTCGCGCGCGACGGTTTGATTGAGAAGAACGACCGGCACCAGCCCGACCGCAACGATCGACAGCGCGCCAAGCGACGAAAGTTCAAGCTGCTCGGACGAACCGAACTGGTAGACGTAGGTCGCCAGCGTGTCGAAGTTGAACGGCCGCAACAATAGGGTTGCCGGCAGTTCCTTCATCACATCTACAAAGATCAATAAGGCCGCCGTCACCAGCGTGCCCTTCATCAGCGGCAAATGAACACGGAACAACGTGCCCCGCGGCCCCTCGCCCAGTGTCCGCGCCGCCATCTCCATGCTTGGCTTGATACGCCCCAAGCCGGATTCCAGCGCGCCATACGACAGCGCAAAGAAGCGCACGACATAGGCGAACATCACTGCCGCGACCGTCCCACTCAGCAGCAGCCCGGTCGACACCCCCAGGGTGTCCCGCATCCACCCGTCGAAGGCATTATCAAACGCCCCAAACGGATTCAAAATGCCCAACGCCAACACGGCGCCTGGTACGGCATAACCCAAACTCGCAATCCGCGCGGTTCCCGAGAGGAGCGCACCCCCGCGAAGGCGTACCGCGTAGGCCAAGAACGTCGCCAACACGACGCATAGAACCGCCGAACCGGCCGCGAGAACGAGACTATTGATGGCAAAATCCGGAAAGCGTGACGACCACGACTCCTCGGCAAAGACAACCGCGTTGCGCAACAGCACCGCACCCGGCACGACGAATCCCAGTGCCACCGGAAGCAGACACGCCAAGGTCGCGACCCACCGCGTGCGCGGCCCCAGGCGCTGTCGACTGGCCCGCCGATGCCGCGTTGCCAGCGCGTGGTAGCGCCGCCGCCGCCGTTCGAGACGTTCCAACAAGATCAGCAATACGACGAACCCAAGCATTACCAAGGCGATTTGCGCCCCGCCACCAACATTGCCCATCGTCAGCCAGACGTTGAACACACCGGCGGTCAACGTCCGCACCGCAAAGAAATCGACCGTGCCGAAGTCGTTCAGCGTCTCCATGAGCGCCAGCGTCATCCCGACCACGACCGCAGGCCGCGCCAGCGGCAGGGCGACGCGAAAGAACGTTCGCCACGGCCCCGCACCCAACGTGCGGCTCACTTCACGTGTCACCCCGGCTTGCTCTAGAAACGCCGCCCGCGACAGCAAATAGACGTACGGGTAAAGCGTCAGCGTCATCATGGTGATCGCGCCGCCGACAGATCGGATCTCCGGAAACCAATAGTCGCGCGCGCTCTGCCAGCCGAACATGCCCCGCAACGCGCTCTGTACCGGCCCGGCAAACTCAAGAAGGTCGGTGTAGACGTAGGCGACGATGTAGGTCGGCGCCGCCAGGGGTAGCATCAACGCCCACTGAAAGATGCGGCGGCCGGGAAACTCCGTCGTGCTTACCAACCACGCCGTCCCCACCCCGATCACCACGCTGCCGATCGCGACACCGGCCATCAGGCGTACCGTGTTGTCGATATAGCCCCACAACACCGTCTCGAAGAGGTGCGGCCAAATGTTCTCGCTCGGAAAAATCGCCAGCCACGCTACCGCCACGATGGGGAGCGCCACGGCACACGCAATCAATAACCCGCCGACATGCCAAGTCCCCTCACCGGTGAGCCACCGGGTCTTGTTGTGTGCGGCACCAACGTGCATCGCCTAGAACGACTCCTCTGTTTCTACCCCAGGAACAAGGAAAACCCCGGCGCGCAAAACGCCGGGGTCCTCAAGTGCTTTTAGGGGTCGCGCGCGTTAGCTCGACGGCCCCGCGTTGTAATGCACCTCGTTGACCAACCTAATCGCCGCAGGTCGCTTTGCCGCGACATCAGCCAAGGATTGATCGGCGCGTTTGAAGTCGCCGAACGACTGCAGCAATCCCGAGGGCTCGACCCCGGCCCGAAGCGGATATTCGTTATTCTGCTCGGCATACATTTTTTGCGCCAATTCGCCGACCAAGAACTCCATCAGCTTGATCGCGTTCTCACGATTTGGTGCGGCACCGGTCATCGCAAAACCAGAGATGTTCATGTGCGTCCCGTCACCGTCCTGGTCGGGGAAAACAATGTTCGCCGACGCCGCCCAGGCCGACTGCTCTTCGTTTTGGAGCATCAGCGCGTAGTAATAGTGATTACCCAACGCAAGATCGCATTGCCCTTCCATGATCGCTTTGACTTGCGCGCGATCGTTGCCTTGCGGCTTACGGGCAAGGTTGTCGCGTAGCCCGGCGAGCCACGACTTAGCCTGCGCCTCACCGTGTTTTGCGATCATCGCGGCAAACAGCGCCACGTTGTAGGCGTGATCGCCGGCGCGAGTACAAATCCGGCCTCGCCATTTCGGATCAGCCAAGTCTTGATAAGACAGCGCGCGCGCCTCTTCGAGCGGTACACGGTCCTTTGAGGCATAGATGACACGAGCTCGCTGCGTGACACCGAACCAATGCCCCGCCGGATGACGCATCGATGCCGGAATAACCCGCTCCAACGTTTCATTGCGGACGGCCTGGGTCACCCCGCCATCGACGGCATCGGTCAGCCGGCCGATATCCACGGTAAAGATAAGATCTGCCGGCGAGTTGCGACCTTCCGCCTTGAGGCGCTCGACCAACCCCTTGTTGGCAAAAACGACATTGACCTTGATCCCGGTCTCGCGCGTAAACGCGTCGAACATTGGTTGGATCAGGAACGGCTCGCGATACGAATAGACATTCACCTCGTCGCCTGCGTGCGCAGCAGAACCCACGACCGAAAGCCCCAACAAGACGAGCCCGGCAATCCCGCGCCCGATACGTCCACCCAACATTCTTCTTCTCCTAATCTGTCCGCCTAGCTCCGCCACCAAGGCCAAAACACCTTAGGGGGCAGGCCCTTGGGACCATTGACCTATGTCAAGCAATTGCAAATCAATCGCAACAACACCTCCTTGTATCGCTAATGATAATCATTCGCAACAGGGATAGGGGCAATAGAGAAACGCGAAGCCGATCGCGGCCAACCCACAAACCTGAGGTGGGCGCCTAGCCTAAATGTCGGGAGGCAAACTCACGCACGGAGTTCGCAATGGTGTCGGGCTGAAGCCCGTAGTAACCCAGCAGATCGTCCTGGGTGCCGTACTTGTCCGGAAAGCGGTCCGGAATGCCCAGGCGCAGCACCGGCGGCGCATCGCGCCCCAGGCAATCGCCCAGCAAGTCATTCACCGCGCTCCCCAGTCCGCCCACAAGCGTGTGCTCCTCAAGGGTGACGATCCCCCTCACCTTTCCGGCGAGATCGAGGACGGCGGTTTCATCGAGCGGCTTCACGGTATGCATATGCAACACGCCGCAATCTAACCCACCCACCGCTTCCAGGGCGGCGGCGGCATCGAGCGCGCGATTAGTCATCACCCCGGTAGCGATCAGCAGGATGTCGCCCGGCGCCCGCATTTCGATTGCCTTGCCAATTTCAAAGCCTGCTTCGGCCCGCGATACGATGGGATCCCCGCCCTTGGCCAGGCGGATATAGACCGGCCCCGGCATGTCGAGGGTTTGCGGTACAAAACGCGCCATCTCTTCTTTGTCGACCGGCGCGACCACCGTCATATTCGGCAACGAGCGCATGATCGCAATATCTTCAACGGCCAAATGGGTCGGCCCCAACGGCGCGTAGACCAGACCACCGCCGTTGCCGATCAACCGAACCGGCAGGTTGTGTAGGCATAGGTCGACCGCGACCTGCTCAAAGCAACGCCGCGTGATGAACGTCGCAATTGTGTTCACGTACGGAATAAAGCCTTCCATCGCGAGCCCGGCGGCCATGCCGATGATGTTCTGTTCGGTCACGCCTTCCATGAAAAAGCGCTCCGGCATTTCTTCCTTGAACGTATCCAACGTCCCGGCACCGAGGTCGGACCCAATGAACACGACGCGCGGATCATGGCGCGCCATTTCGTAAACCGAATCGAGACTGGTTTTACGCATGGCTAATCAAGCTCAGCATACATCGCCGCGACTTCGTCGTCGCTGATCTTGGATTTGTGGTGCCAGGTCGGGTTTCCTTCGGCCTCGGCAATCCCCCGTCCCTTCACCGTGTGGCAGATGATGGCCGACGGTTTGTCGCCCTCGAAGGGCAGGCTTGAAAGCACCCGACGCAGCTGATCGACATCGTGCCCATCCACCTCATGCACGGCAAAACCGAACGCCCGCCACTTATCGGTAAGCGGCTCGAGATCTTGCACCACCGCGGTGCGGTCGTAGGACTGCAATTTGTTGTAATCGACCATGGCCACAAGGTTCGACAACCGATGCTTGCCGGCAGACATCGCCGCTTCCCACACCGACCCCTCGTTGATCTCGCCGTCGCCCATCAGCACGACCACGCGCGAGTCACGCTTTTGCAGCCGCATCGCCAAGGCTTGGCCCAACCCAATCGACAGGCCATGACCCAGTGCGCCGGTTGAGGCTTCGACGCCCGGCACTTTTGCGCGTTCCGGATGACCACCCAGCATGCCGTCGAAACGACAGAAACGATCGAGTTCTTCCGCCGGGAAAAAGCCTTTGTCGGCCAAGATCGCATAGAGCGCGAGGCACCCATGTCCTTTGCTCAAGATACAGCGATCGCGATCGGCCCATCGCGGCTGTTTGGCATCGAAGCGCAAGATGTCGTCGTAAAGAACCCGCAGTATTTCGATCAAAGAAAACGCCGACCCCAAATGGCCGCGCTTGCCACCGTCCAGACCGCGCACCACCAATCGGCGTAACGCGAGCGAGCGTTCATCAAGGTCGTCGCCAACTAGGCGAATATGTGCTTCGGAGGTCACGCGGCATTCTCCTTCTTGACCCAATCGACAAAGCCTTCGGCCTTACCAAGCTGCCGCGCCAAAACGGTGTTGCGATCACGCGCACCATAGGCAAAAGCGCGTTGCGCCCAACGTTCGGGGACAAACTCATTCAAAACGATCAACGCCCAGCGCAACGCATAAAGCGGCTTCAGAAGACGAAGGCGTGCCGCAAAGTGGGGGTCATCGGCAAAGATAGCGGTCGCTTGTTTCTCGAAACGCGACGCCAACCGGACCCG
>CALJDF010000244.1 GCA_938023835.1 uncultured Alphaproteobacteria bacterium | reverse complement strand
GTTCTCGCCATGGTCCGCCCGACCGCCGACACCGCCGCGCTGCGCGGCCTAGGCGATGCCGACCGGTTGTCGATCCACACCATGGACCTGATGGATTTCGAGACGATCGACCAATTGGCGAAGACGCTCGACGGCACGCCGATCGATGTGTTGCTCTCGAATAGCGCGATCACCGGCACCCCAGACACCGCATTTGGCGCAACCGATTACGACGTTTGGGCCGACCTGAACCGCGCGAATGTCATGGCGCCGATGAAGCTCGCCGAAGTCCTGGCCGACCATGTCGCGGCGAGTGCGCGCAAGACGATGATCTTTATCTCAAGCCGGATCGGGCCGAAGCCAAACTTCGGCTATGTGAACTATCGCGCCACTAAGTCCGCCCTCAGTCAGGTCGTGTTGCAAATCGCGCTCGCCCTTAGGGATCGCGGCGTGATCGCGAGCTGCGCCCATCCGGGATGGGTGGCGACCAAAAACGGCTGCCGGGCCCGGCGCGCTTAAGCCGCACGAAAGTGCCCAAATGCTCTGGCAGATCATTACCCGCCTGACGATGGACGACAGCGGGAAGTTTTTCGATCCCGACGGCACGACGCTCCCGATGGTAACGCAACAACACGACGCCAAGCCTTACGGGATGACCCAGCCGGTCGGTTGATTGACCGACGGCTTGGGGCTGCCTAGCCTTTGGAGCGGAGGACCGCATGACCGAACCCGTGACGATGATCGATACCAACACCCTGCCGTGGGGTGACTGGCATCCCCAGTTTCCCGGCACGAAATCGAAGGAGCTTCATTTCGATCCCGAGACCGGGGCGAACCTTCGCAAAGCGTATTTGCCGCCGGGGTTTACCATCGACGAGATAGAGCGGCATCACCATGGCGACACCCGCGAAGGGGTGTTCATTTTGTTCGGCAACATTCCGTATCACGAGTACGACCTGCCGACGACGATCGAGGGGACGCCTTTCGATTTCCGCAAAGGCTTTTTGCTTGACCGGACGCCGCGTTCGATCCACGGGATTTCGTTGGACCCGACGAGCGAATTGGGGTGCATGATCCTGGAATGGGGCACGGGGCCGCTTGAGTTCAACTACATTCCGTTCGAGGGCGATTTGGAGTCCTTTGGCACCGATTTCAACGCACCGAACGTCGCCAACTCAGAAGCCTTGCCGTGGGCCCCGCATCCCGACCTGCCGGGTTGCAAGATCAAGATGCTGTCGGACGGGGGCGATGCGCCCAACCCGCGCTTTCACCCGGTCTGTCTGGTGCACATTCCGCCGGGCTGGGCGCCCGCCAACACCGTGCATCGTGGCAGCGTCCGGGACAAACGGCGGTGGCTTTATGTGGTGCACGGCGATGCACCGATGTGGACCTACGCCGACGCCAATGCCGCGACCGGCACCCAGCATGCCTTAACCGAGGGCTGCTACCTCGAGTGGCGCGGCCCTGCGGCCCTTGGATTCGAAAGCGGGCCCGCGTCGGAGATTGGCTGCTTGGCGTTGTGCGTCGGGACGACGCTGGCCGACTAATCCGCCGCAGCGGGAACGTGATCCCATTGCAGCCAGCGTTCGCCGAGTAAGCGGCCATAGGTCAGTGCGGGCATGAGCCCAAGGCCACCGACGAAGGCGTTGGCCGAGTGCAGGCCCATGCCAAGGATTTCGCCCGCGGCATAGAGATTTTCGATCACCGTGCCGTCGCCGCGGATCACCTCGAACTGTTCGTTGACGGACAGGCCGGGGATCGTCGTCGCTGCCGCGCCGTGGTGTTTGACGGCGTAGAACGGGCCGTTCTCGATCCGACGCGGCAGGTGCGTGCGCCCCAGTGGGTCTTTGGCGGCATCGACGGCCGCGTTGTAGTCGGCGACGGTCTCTAGGAAATTGGCCAAGTCGATCCCGGCAGCCGCGGCGAGTTCTTCCAAGGTATCGGCGGTGACGAAGGACGGATGCTTGCCCATCCAGCCATGCGCCTTTTCGGGCGCGACCTCATCAAAGAACGGCGGGGCTTCTTGACGAATGGTTTCGTCGTAGACGACCCAAAACGTCAGGTCCGGCACCTTGAGCAGGGCCTGCTCGCGGGCGAGCGGTTCTGCGACATCTTCGGGGACGAACCGCTTGCCTTCACCGGTGACATAAATTTCCCACGCCGGGCGCCGCGAGGTCGTATCGCTGATCCGGTCGACGCGATCGCCAGACTCGGGCGTCGACACCCCGGACCAGCGCGGCAAGAAGTAGTCCTTGTGCCACATTTCAGCGCCCGCTTTCACCGCGATCTGCGCCCCGCCGCCTTTGCAATCGGGCCACGCCCACGTGAACAGCGGGTAGCCGGTGACCTCCTTGAAGAAGTCGTGCCCGGCGCCGAAGCCGCCGGTGGCGAGCAACACCTTGAGGCCGGCAAACGTTTCGGTTTCGCCGTCGGCACCGCGCGCCGTGACGCCGGTGACGCGTCCCGCGTCGTCTTGAACAAGGTCGGTCACTTCGGTGCTGGTGCGCAACGCAATCTCGCCGCGCTCGACGGCGGCCAGGAAGACCGGCGCGATGGCCTTGAGAAGGGAGACGCCGAATTCCGGCCCCCAATAGGTCCGTGCCACGGAGTAGGGCCGGTGCCCCAATTTGACCGGATGCTCGGGCAACGGCTCCCACCCCAGGTCGAGCAACCAATGCAGCGTGTCGGCGGAGTGATCGGCCGCCATGCGCGCGAACGGCTTGGAGGTGCGTCCGTCGGTGATGTCGATGATGTCTTGATAGTGCTGGTCGGCGCTATCTTCGATGCCCTTGGCGGCTTGCACCCGCGTCCCGGCGGCGCTGATTTGGCCCATGGCGACGTGGAGCGTGCCGCCAACCTCGGCGCCGCTTTCGAGCACCAATACTTTGGCCCCACGTTTGGCCGCGAAGATAGCGGCAGGCATGCCGGTCGTGCCGGCGCCAACGACGATTAGATCAAAGGTCTCGCTCACTCGGTCCTCCCCAGGATTTCGATCTCTTTTATCGCGGTCGGGGTCGGGCGACGCAAGCGCGCGCGGTGGAATGTCGTTAGACTGCGCCGACGCCGCTGGCCACCTCTTGGGACCAACCGACGGCGATCCAGGACCGAGGACGCATGACCCAACTGAGCGACACCCAGGCGCAAACCTCCAACATCTTTGGCTACAAGTGGGGGCGGCGGGAGACCTACGACACCGGCGAGTCGATGACCGCCGATACGCGCCGCTGGTACCTGGAAAAGTATTTTGGTGGCGACGAGGCCCAGATCGATGCGTTGTTTGGCGCGGGCGACAAGGTGTTCCTCGACGCCGGTTGCGGCAGCGGCTTTTCGGCTTTTTTGCTGTTCGATAAACACTTGACCGGCGCGCAGCGCTATATCGGTGTTGATGTGTCTTCGGCGGTCGCTGTGGGGAAGGATCGCGCGGCCGAGCGCGGCGTGGATGCCGCCTTCGTGCAAGCCGACCTGGCGACCTTGCCGCTGCAAGACGATTGCGTGGACATCGTCTTTAGCGAAGGCGTTTTGCATCACACCGACGACCCGGCGGTGTCGCTCAAGAGCCTGGCGCGGATCGTCAAGCCGGGCGGGGCGGTATTGTTTTACGTCTATCGCAAGAAGGCGCCGATCCGCGAATTCACCGACGATCATATTCGTACCCAGATCTCGCACCTCGACCCGGATGCGGCGTGGGAAAAACTGATGCCGTTGACCGCGCTGGGCAAGCAGCTCGGCGATCTCAACGTGACGCTCGATATTCCTGAAGACGTCGAGGTCCTCGGACTGGAGAAGGGCGAGATCGACCTGCAGCGATTGTTCTACTATTACATCTTCAAGTGTTTCTATCGGCCGGAGATGGGTTTGCAGGAGATGAACCACATCAACTTCGATTGGTACATGCCGCTGAACTGCCATCGCATGACGGTCGACGAGGTTGAACAGATGTGCCGCGACAGCGGACTGACCACGCAACGGGTGCACGAGGACGGCAGCGGCATTACTGTTGTCGCGACGAAGGACTGAAGCATGACCATTGAACGCGCCTTTGTACGAATCAAAGAAGGCCAAGTGCACTACCGACGCACCATGGAGAAGATCGGCGGGCGGCCGTTGGTCACCCTGCACATGTCGCCGGTGGCGAGCAGTTTCTTGGTCAATTTGCTGGACACGCTGGACGACGGATCGCGGCGGCTGATTGCGCCCGACACATTGGGCAACGGCGATTCGGCGCCGCTGTTCAAGAAGGTCGCGGAGATTCCCGATTTCGCCGAAGCGTTGGGCCGGGTGTTGGATGCTTTGGGGGTCGACGAAATCGATCTTTACGGCGTCCGCACGGGCTCGATGATTGCGACCGAGCTCGCGTTACAGCAACCCGACCGGGTCAAGCGCCTGATCCTCGACGAACTGACCGTGCCGGGGCCGGCGCGCAGCACCGGCGAGGTCGGCGTGCCCTGCCCGCCGCCCGATGCGATCGGTAGTCAGATCGATTGGGCCTTTCACGTGATGAAAGATCATTGGGCGTTCTATCCCTGGTGGTCGCGCGACGCCGAGCATCGCAACCCGTGGAACATGCCTGACCCGATGGAATTGCATAACCAAGCCGTTGCCGTCCTCAAGGCCATTCGGACCTTCGGCAACGCCTATCAGGCTGCCATGAAATGGGACCGCGACGTGCGCCTGCCCCATCTCAAGGTCAAGACGATGGTGCTGCACGAGCCCACCGGCGCGATCTATCCCGACATGCGCCCGACCGCCGCGGTAATCCCGGACTGCGTCTATCGCGAGCTGCCGCCGGGCGACACCACGCAACCGGCCAAGGCACGCGCGATCACCGCGTGGCTGAACGAGAGCTAACGCCTTTTCCGCCGAAACAAAGCCAACTGCCGCAGTTTTCATCACTTTCTTGATTGTCCTCTCTGGCTTCAGCGTCCTTCGGGACCATTCGACAGGCTCATGACAGGCGCGCCTTCCGCTCTCCTCAGGATGAGCAAATAGTGGCCGACGTTGTGGCAGCGCTCATCGTAAGGCGCGACACGCCAGCGTTGCGTCCCGAACGACGAAACAAAGCCAACTCCCGGGGTTTTCCTCACTTTCTCACCATCCACCCGCATCCTGAGCCGGGCGGCAAAGGCGCCCGTGTCGAAGGGCCCTTCGTCACGATGGGCGCCCGCCTGCGGCGCGCCCCCATCGGCTCAGGATGCGGTGACTCTGTTGGTCGGGGATGATTGCCCGTCCATGCGGATGTCCGATGACAGATGGCCACGGCAAGGCGGCATGGCCAGGGCGGGACGGAGATCGTGATGGCGGGGACCGAGATTGTGATCCTTCGCCCTTCGTCTCAGGCGGCGTTGCCGTCCGGCTCAGGATGACGTTTTGAGGTGGCAGGAGCGTTTACCTCCTCCCCGTCTTGGAGGGGGAGGATTGAGGAGGGGGTTGCGGGCGCCGCACGGTGTTTGTTGGTAACGACCCCCTCCCTGCCCTCCTCCTGGCGCGCAGGGGGAGGAGGTTGCGGTGGACTGTCGGTGCGCCCTTCGTCTCGGGCGGCGTGGCCGCCCGGCTCAGGATGACGTTTTGAGGTGGCAGGAGCGTTTACCTCCTCCCCCCTTTGGGGGGGGGGAGGA
>CALJDF010000243.1 GCA_938023835.1 uncultured Alphaproteobacteria bacterium | reverse complement strand
CTCGGAGATGCGCTCCACACCGCGCACTTCTCCATCGGCTCCGGTACCAAACTTGCGATGGAAGACGCCATCTCGCTGTCACAAGCCCTGGCCCAAACCGACTCTATTCCGGCAGGCCTCGCCAAGTTCGATGCCGACCGGCGCCCCGACGTCGTAAGTCTCCAGCGCGCCGCGCGGGTCAGCATGAAATGGTTTGAGGAGACCGAGCGCTACTACGACCAACTCGAACCGTTGCAGTTTGGCTTCAGCTTGCTCAGCCGCTCACTGCGCATCAATCACGACAACCTGCGCAAACGCGACCCCAACTTCGTGCGCAGCGTCGATCACTGGTACGCCGACCGCGCCGCACAACAAAGCGGAGTCAACCTCGACACGTCGAAACACATTCCACCTGCCTTCACGCCGTTCAAGCTGCGTGACTTGGTAATCGAGAACCGCATCGCCGTGTCGCCGATGTGCATGTATTCGGCCGAAGACGGCACGATTAACGACTGGCACCTTGTCCATCTCGGCAGCCGAGCCGTCGGTGGCGCCGGTCTGGTGATTGCCGAAATGACCGACGTCAGCCCCGGCGGCCGGATCTCACCGGGTTGTGCGGGCATGTACAAAGAAGAACACGTTGGCGCCTGGCGCAAGGTCACTGATTTTGTCCACGCCCACAGCGGCGCGGCCATCGCGCTCCAACTCGGCCATGCCGGTCGCAAAGGCTCCACCAAACTCCTGTGGGAAGGCGACACCGAGCCGCTCGACGCCGGCAATTGGGATTTGCTTTCGCCGTCCGCCATTCCCTATTCGGCGGCAAACCAGACGCCGCACGAAATGACGCCCGAGGACATGGTCGCCGTCAAAGCCGACTTCGTACGCGCCACCGAGATGGCCGAGCAGGCCGGGTTCGACATGATCGAATTGCACATGGCGCACGGCTATTTGCTCTCCAGCTTTTTCACCCCGCTCGCCAACCACCGAACCGATGCCTACGGCGGGTCATTGGAAAACCGCATGCGCTACCCCCTTGAGGTGTTCGAAGCCATGCGGGACGTTTGGCCTGCCCATAAACCGATGTCGGTGCGCGTGTCAGGCACCGATTGGGCGCCAGGCGGCGCCACCATCGGCGATGCCGTCGAGCTTGCCGGGGCGCTCAAGCGTCTGGGCTGCGACATCGTCGACGTGTCCAGCGGGCAAGTCGTGTCCGACCAAGAGCCGGAATACGGGCGCCTCTACCAAACGCCCTTTGCCGATAAGATCCGCCTCGATGTCGGCATGCCGACCATGACGGTCGGCAACATTCAGTCCTACGGCGATATCAACGCGATTCTCGCCGGTGGTCGCGCGGACATTTGTGTCCTCGCGCGGGCACACCTGTACGATCCCTACTACGCCCGACACGCTGCCGCAGCGATGGGCTATGCTTTGCCGCAACCGCCGCAATACCGTTCTATCGAAGGCTGGGAACCCCGTCTCGGCGACTAAACACGACGAGAGATCATTCATGACCGATTCGGTAGTCAGCTACCGCCGCGACGGTAACGTCGGCGTCATCACGACCAACAATCCACCCGTCAACGCGCTCAGCCACGCGGTACGTGCCGGCATTTTGGCCGCACTCGACGACGCTGAAGCGGACGGCGCCGCCGAAGCCATCGTCATCGCCTGCGAGCGCCGCACCTTCCATGCCGGTGCTGATATCTCGGAGTTCGGCAAACCGCCACAACATCCGTTCCTCGGCGAGGTCATCGACCGTTTGGAGAAGTGCCCGAAACCGGTTGTTGCCGCACTTCACGGCACCGCCCTCGGTGGCGGCCTTGAGATCGCCCTGGGATGCCATTACCGCGTGGCCGTGCCCAGCGCCCAGGTTGGCCTGCCCGAGGTTAGCCTCGGGATCATCCCGGGCGCCGGCGGAACCCAGCGCCTCCCTCGTCTGATTGGGGTGGCCGCGGCGCTCGACGTGATCATTGGCGGCAAACGATTGACGGCGGCCGCCGCATGCGACCTCGGCGTGATCGACGCCGTGGTCGATGCCCCGCTCACGGATGCGGCGATTGCCTACGCAACCGACCTGGTCGCCGCCGGAAAAGGCCCACGACCGATCGGCGCACAAACCGTCTCCGGTAACGAGGCAGACATCGAGGAAGCACGCAAACGCCACGCCCGACGCTATCGCGGCTTCAACGCCCCGTTCCGCGCGATCGATGCCGTCGAAGCCAGCCTAAGGACGCCGCTGGATAAGGGTCTTGTCCTCGAGCGCGAGTTATTCGAGGCATGCAACGCCACCGTCGAAGCCCGCGCATTGCAATACGCCTTCTTCGCGCAACGGCAAGCCGCGAAGATCAAGGACCTGCCAAAGGAAACCGAACCCCGCGCCGTCGACCACGCCGGCGTCATTGGGGGTGGCACCATGGGTCGCGGCATCGCGATGGTTTTCGCCGACGCCGGCCTTCCTGTGACGCTGTTAGAAATCTCCACGGAAGCGCGCGATGCGACGTTGGACGCAATCGCCAAATCCTACGACGGCATGGTCTCGCGCGGGCGATTGTCGCGCGATGTGGCCGACGAACGACTGTCCCGCATCTCGGGCGCGACCGACTATGCCGATCTCGCGAACGCCGACTTGGTGGTCGAGGCCGTGTTCGAGGAAATGGACATCAAGAAGGACGTCATCGCCAAGCTTGACGCGACCCTGGGAACCGACACGCTCATTGCCACCAACACCTCGTATCTCGACGTCAACGCCTTGGCGTCGGCATCGACGCATCCCGAGCGCGTTCTAGGGATGCACTTCTTCAGCCCGGCCAACGTGATGAAGCTGCTCGAAGTGGTCCGTGCCGATACCACGTCCCATACTGCGCTTGCCACGGTCATGCCGCTCGCCAAGAAGCTTGGAAAGATTCCGGTCGTGTCCGGCGTCTGTCACGGATTCATCGGCAACCGCATGTTGCAAGTATACCAACGCGAAGCCAACCGCTTGCTCCAAGAAGGCGCCACGATCACCCAGATCGACAAGGCAATCTACGATTTCGGCCTTCCCATGGGGCCGTTCGCGGTGCGCGACCTTGCCGGGATCGATGTGGGCTGGCGAATGCGCAAGGCCTTCGGCATTGGCCGCGCGCAAGATGCCCGCTACAGCGCCGTGCCCGACCTCCTGTGTGAGCGCGACCAGTTCGGTCAGAAAACCGGCATTGGTTTTTACGTTTACGAGGATGGTCGAAAAGCCACTGGCGAGAACCCTCTGGTCGCAGAGCTCGCCGCGGCAGAAGCTAAAGAACTCGGCATTGCCCAACGCAACATCGACGACGGCGAAGTCGTCGAGCGCTGCATCTACGCCATGATCAATGAAGGCGCCAACCTCCTTGATGAAGGGATCGCGCAACGCCCGAGCGATATCGACATCGTTTGGCTCAACGGCTACGGATTCCCCGCCTATCGTGGTGGCCCGATGTTCTACGCCGACACGATCGGCCTCGACCCGTTGGTCAAACACCTTCACGGGCTTGCAGAAGCCCACGGATCGGAATGGACCCCTGCCCCCCTCCTCGCCCGTCTCGCAAGCGACGACCACCCCCTTACCAGTCTCAACCGCTAGATCGGAAAACGGTGCCCCCACGATGAAACTCTTCTTCACCCAACGCTCGCCTTTCGCCCGCAAGATTCGCATGTTGGCCCGCTTGACCGATCAAATCGGCGACATCGAGGAAATCGAAACGACGGTACGCGACCCCGATGCGCCGGTGCTGCCATACAACCCAACCGGCAAAGTGCCGACGTTGGTGCTCGATAACGGCACCGCCCTATCGGAGTCGTTGCTCATCACGACCTATTTGGAGGAACGCGCGGGGCCGCGCGCCATAAACGGCACCGGCGATCAGCGCTGGGCCGCCTTTGCATTCGATGCATTCGTGACGGCGACCGCAGACAACGTGGCGTGGCTATTTCGCGAGCGGAACATGAAAGAAGCCGACAAGCAGTCACCGACGTTCCTCGAACTAGAACGCGGCCGCGCCAAACGAAACTACGATGCGCTCGAAGCCGCACTCGACACCGACCTTGGCGACCCGGTTCGCACAGCCCACCTCATGGCGGCGTCACTCTTTGGATTTGTCGATCTCTTTATGGAAGACGAAACCTGGCACCAAAACCGCCCCAAACTATTGGCGTGGTATCAGCGCTTCGAAGAAAACCCTGCGTTCCAGGAAACGATGCCGATCGTTTCCTAAGCTTGGACCACCGTCCCGGCATCCCCGGCAATAATCCGCGCCGTATCGTTGAGATGGCCGATCCCGGCCATGGCGCCACCGGCCTCGACGAACCCGACAGCCGCCGCAACTTTTGGCGCCATTGTCCCGATCGCGAGGTCAAGCGCCTTCAATGCGTCGATCGAGGGGGTTCGCATGAGATCCTCGTACGTCGGCCAGTCGGCGTAGACCCCCGCAACGTCGCTTAGGAGCAACAACACATCGGCGCGCACCTGTAAGGCCAGCACCGCCGACGCCAAGTCCTTGTCGATCACGCCGTCGACACCGTGCATTTGCCCTTTCTCGTCGCGCGTGACCGGGACGCCGCCGCCGCCCACACTCACCACGATCGCGCCCGATCGCGCCAGAAACCCGATCTCCTCGGCTTCAACGACCTCCATTGGATGCGGCGATGCAACCACACGCCGGTAGCCGCCACGATCACCAATCACCGGCCAACCATGCTCGGCCGATAGCGCGTCAGGGTCGCCGTGCAGGACGGGACCGATGGGTTTGGTCGGCTGCGCAAAGGCCGGGTCATCCGCGGCAACAACTACCCGCGTTACCATGCTCAATGTCGTGCGATCCGGCATCCGGTTGGTCAACGCTTGTTCGATGACATACCCCAACAACCCCTCGCTCTGCGCGCCCAAAACATCGAGCGGCGACGCCGGAGCCGCTTCGGCGAGCGCGCCAATCTGCGGGCCATTGCCATGCGTCACGATAAGGTCATGGGTCTCAGCAATGGGCGCCAGTGCATCTGCGGCCGCTGCAACGACCGCCTCCATCGCCTCGGCGTCGTGCGGTTTGTCGGGCGGCGACAACGCATTGCCGCCGAGCGCGACAATCGCAAGCGGACGTGCTTCGTTCATCCGAGCGCCCGTTGGTTGAGGAAATCGTCCACCGCTTTGGCCAAACCGGGTGAATCTAGATCGGCGTAATCGTAATGCGCCCGCACCACAGGCAGGTCGATATCCAACGCCCGTGCCAAATCGATCGGCGTCCCGGCGACCACCACATCGGCCCCACTCTTATTGATTGTTTGCGCAAGATCGGCCCGCTGCGCATCGCCGTACCCCATCGCGGGCAGCACGTGATCGAGATGCGGAAAAGCGTCAAAGACAGCCCGCAAGGACGCAGCAGCGCTTGCCCGTGGATCCACGATCTCGGTCGCGCCAGCTGCTCTTGCCGCCACATAGCCTGCGCCGAACGCCATCCCGCCATGTGTCAGTGTCGGCCCGTCATCGACAACCAAGACGCGCTTGCCACGCACGGCATCGGGATCCGACAACCGCACCGGCGAGCCGCCACGATAGATCGGCACCTCCGGCCGCACGTCGGACACCGCGGCGCGTACGCGCTCAACGTTCTCTTCCCGCGCCGCGTCGCTCTTGGCGATCACCACAACATCCGCCATACGTAGGTTCACTTCGCCGGGGTAGAACGCCATCTCATGGCCGGGCCGTAGCGCATCAGCCAACACGATGTGAAGGTCGGGGCGATAGAACGGCGTGTCGTTGTTCCCCCCATCCCACAAAACGACATCGTTCTCGGCCTGGGCAAGGTCGAGGATCGCGCCATAGTCAACGCCCGCATAAACCGTCAGTCCCCTGGAGATATAAGGCTCGTACTCTTCCCGCTCCTCCAGCGTGCAATCCGCCGCGACAAGATCAGCTTCAGTGGCGAACCGCTGCACGGCCTGTTTCTCAAGGTCGCCGTAGGGCATCGGATGGCGGATCGCAGCCGCTCGCAATCCCCGCGACGCTAATCGGTCGGCGATCCACCGACTGACCTGCGACTTGCCGCAACCCGTGCGCACCGCGGTAACGGCGATCACCGGCACCTGCGCCGCCAACATGGTGCTGCGCGCACTCGGCAGAACGAAATTCGCCCCCACACTTTGCGCCCGGGCGCTGGCCCGCATCACCGTCGCATACGGCACATCGCTATAAGCAAACACGACATCGGTCACGTCCGCCTCTCGACAGATGGCCTCAAGGTCCGCTTCGGCACGAATCGGAATGCCGGCGGGGTGGCGCCTTCCCGCCAGGGAGGCGGGATAAATCCGATCGTCAATGCCGGGAATCTGTGTCGCGGTAAATGCGACGACGGTTACGTCGACATCCGACCGGAACAGCGTATTGAAATCATGGAAGTCCCGCCCGGCGGCACCCATGATCACAATTCGGCGGGGTTGGCCCATGCGGTGGCCTAAAGGGTGGTGGCGGCGTGAATCATAATGGCCAGGATCAAGGCCGGAGCGACCAAACGCAACAGCCAAAGCCAAATGGTGTTAAGCCACCGGCCGTCGATTTGAGCCGCCGGTACATTGCGTCGCCACGTCCAACGCCACCCGACAAAGACGGCGACCGCGACGCCGCCCAATGGCAAGAGGATATTCGACGCAACGAAGTCCATCGTGTCGAGGATCCCACGGCCCTGCCACGCGATGCTCTCCCAAACGCCGAACCCCAATGACGCCGGCACCCCGACAACAAACATCGCAAAACCAACAGCCGGCGCCACCACCGATCGCCTCATCCGCAACCGACGAACAAAGAACGCGACCGGCACCTCGAGAATGGACACCATCGAGGTAATCGCTCCGGCCACCAGCAACGCAAAGAAAAGCGGCCCGATGATCTTGCCGGCGGGAATCGATAGAAATATTTGCGGCAGCGTGATGAAAGCGAGCTGCGGCCCGGCGGCGGGGTTGTGTCCAAACGCGAATACCGTCGTAAAGATCGCGACCCCGGCCAGGATGGCAATAGCGGTATCGCCCAGCACGATCGCGCCCGCAGCCTTGCCAAGCTGTTGTTTGCCCCTGAGGTAGCCGCCGTAAGTCACGAAGATCGACATGCCCACCCCCAGCGAGAAAAACGCCTGCCCCATGGCGGCGAGGTAGACATCGGAGCGCCGTAGCGCGCTCCAGTCCGGTGCAAACAAAAAGGCGAGACCCTCGCCCGCTCCGGGCTGAAACAGGCCCCATACGGCCAACGCCAGTACTAACAGCGCCAGCAACGGCATGAGAATCTTGTTGGCAAATTCGATCCCTCGACGAACCCCGCGCATGACGACGATCACGGTCACCGCCACCATGATGCCTTGCCAAATCACCGGCTCGTAAGGCCGCGCGATGAAGCGGGCAAAAAAGCCGCCATACCCTTCCCCGGCCGAGGCCCACAGCGATCCGTCGACTGCCCCGACGAAGTATTTCAGCGCCCAACCCGCCACCACGGCGTAATAGGCCAAGATCAAGAACGCGGCGAAAACGGCGATCGCGCCCACCAGATGCCACCGCGTCCCCGGCGCAAGCGTCGAATACGCGCCAACGGCATCACGGTGAGCCGCCCGGCCCACGGTGAGTTCCGCCAACACCAACGGCAAGCCAACCAAAACCACGGCAAAGAAATAGATCAGCAGAAAAGCGCCGCCGCCGTTCTCGCCGGCAACATAAGAGAACCGCCAGATGTTGCCGATCCCCGCCGCCGACCCGATGGTCGCCAGAATGAATCCTAGCCGGCTGCCCCACGCGTCGGGATGTGACCCGACAGCAGAACCGGGATCGGCGTTATTTGGCGAAGATGTCGACACGTCAGGAGTGTGCAGATGCGCCGCGGCCGTGGCGTTGAGTAGCGTCAATCATCCCTTTGACCGGCGCCTAAGTCCCGCAAGGCCGCGTCGTAGCCGCGCGCGAAATCCTCAACGATTTCGGCAACGGTGAGGACCGAGTCCATCGAGCCGACACCCTGTCCCGCCGACCAAACATGTTTCCACGCTTTGTTCTCGGTGCCGC
>CALJDF010000242.1 GCA_938023835.1 uncultured Alphaproteobacteria bacterium | reverse complement strand
CATATGCGATAGTTGGTCATGCGCCTGCGGGGCCAAGGGTACAATGCGTGCCCATACTCGGCCAGCGTGATTAACACCCGGTTAAGCAAACCGTGGCCGCGGCGCCGTTTGGACGTTATTAACGCGCTCATGGCATGGTGGTGGCATGAGTGATTCTTCCACGTCGATCGACGCGCCAGGCAACGACCCCCTCGAGCTTGCTCGGGCTGCAGCATCGCGCGCTGATTGGTCGGCGGTGATTGCGGTGGCCGAGACCGTTTTGCAGGACAACCCAGGCGAGCCCACCGCATTGTTCCTATTGGGAACGGCGCATCTTGCTCGGGGCGCATGGCACGACGCCGGTCCACCCCTCAAGCGCCTCGCCGTTCTCGCGCCCGACATCAAAGAGGTGCATGCCTATCGCGCACAGGTCGCCCAAATGACGGGTGACGCTGCCTCGCTTATCGCGGCACTGCGCGAGGTCGTGCGTTGTGATCCAACAGATCAGGCCGCCAGCGCTCAGTTGGCGCATTGGGCGCTCCTGTTCGGAGAACCCGACGCCCGCGACCTCTTGACGCGCTCGGTCGCCGTCGACCCCAACAACCATCACCTCGCCTCGATCGCTAGTGATCTCGCGGTGGCGGAGCTTCAAACCGACCCTTTGCGGCCCAATCGGGTTGTTCTGGTTTCGGATAACCCTCGCGTGCGCGAAGCCAAAATAGCCCAAGGTTTGCACGAGATCGGCAAAGAGGTGCATCTCGTTTGCGGTCGACCGCCGGGGTACGACGCTTCGTCACTATTTGCGTCGATTCAAGTGTTTGAATCGCCATGGCAGGCGGCGCGGCTTGCCGCTGCCTTGCGACCTGAAATATGCCACGTGTTTTCATTGATGCAGTACGAGACTGCCGCTGCGGTCTTGACCGTCCGTTCGTCGCCGGTCCTGGTCGACCCGTACGACAACGCCGATATGCTCAGTACGGCCTTTGTTGCCACAGAGCCCACGCGCAATCTCGAACGCGCGCTCGAGCGCTCAATCTTCAGTCGCGCCGATGGACTCGTCTGTCGCAACCTCGAAAGCCAAGTAGCCGTGCGGCGTGATGGCCTTGCGCTCCAAGGGCTACGTTTGTTCTTCAGCGACTATTGCTGGGGCGACATTACCCGCCACGACAAACTCAGCGCATCGGATGGCGAACTTCATTTGGTGTTCGGCGGAACTGTGTGGCTCGAATCGCGGAGCCCCGAGGGCGCCGACCACGGACTGCTATGGCTGGCCGAGACCACCGCCAAGCACGGGGTACATCTTCACGTCTATCCCACCGTCGCCGGCCCCGACGAGTTCGAAGACATGCTGTCCGAATACCGTGCCTTCGAGCGCGGCACTCGCTTTTTTCACCTTCATCGCCCGTTGCTCGATCACCGCGCGTTCCTGGAAGAGATCTCTCAATACGATGTCGGCGTCCTCGTGCGACGCAGCCTCGTCACGGGTGGGCAGGCGTGGCAATACGCGCCGGAGAAACATCGGTATTCCTACGCCAACAAACTTGCGGACTACATTGATGCCGGTCTCTACTTCATGATTGCGCCGCAGCACATACTCAGTTTCGGTTTGGCGCGCCGGCTCGGTGTCGGGCTCGCCGCGACCCCGGAAATGTTCCAGCAATCGTTCTGGGATGATCTCAAAACGACCATTCTTGAACGGCGTGAGGTACCAAGCGAAGCGCGGCGGCGCTGGTCGCTCAATGCCAACGCACCCCGCCTCGTCCAGTTCTACGATCGCGTCAAAGAGGCCGCAAAATAGGCTTAAATCAGCCGTTCTTGCCGGGCCGCAGTGGCGGGCTTATCCTTTCCTTAACCATACGGCGGTCAAGATGGACCTTCTGGGGCCCGACCTAGTGGGTCCGCAAAGGACGAGCCGATGACACCAGCGGGATTAGCTTTGGAAAGCACCACACCTGTGCAAATACCCTATGTCGATCTCGCCGCTCAATATGAGGAAGAGCGGGACGAAATCCTCGCGCGTGTCGACCGGGTTTTTCGATCGGGCCAATTCGTTGGCGGCGCGTTCGTCGAATGCTTCGAGAACTCCGCCGCGCGCTACATCGGCGTGCCGCAGGTCGTCGGTGTTAATTCCGGCACCGATGCTTTGGAGCTTGGCTTGTGGGCGCTCGGGATCAGCCCCGGTGACGAGGTTGTCACCCCGCCCAATTCATACATTGCGTCGACAGCAGCCATTCTCAGGGTCGGCGCGAAGCCGGTTTTCGCTGATGTCGGCTCTGACCAAAACATTGATCCGGCCGCCATCGAGGCCACCATTACGCCGCGCACCGCGGCAATCATGGTGGTGCATCTCACCGGGCGCATGGCGGATATGGCGGCCATCATGGCGATCGCGAATCGTCACGGGCTCGCTGTACTTGAAGATGCCGCGCAGGCGATGGGCTCAACTTTCGATGGCCAACGCGCCGGCTCGTTTGGCGCCATCGGCTGTTTTTCGGCGCATCCCGTCAAGAACCTCAACGCCGCTGGCGATGCCGGGTTTATCGCGACGCGCGATATCGCGCTCGCCAACCGTCTCAGGAACCTCCGACGCCACGGTTTGGAAACCCGTGATCGCTCCAGTGAATGGGGCACGGTATCTAGGCTCGATAACCTGCAAGCCGCGATCCTCGAGCTCCGTCTCGAAAAGCTAGACGGCGTGATTGCCTCGCGGCGCCGCAACGCGGCGGTCTATCAAGATCGACTGACAACGCCCGCCGTATTTCGCGCATCCGATGATCCGCGCTCCTTTAATACCTTTCATACCTATGTCATTCAGTCCGATCAGCGTGACGTATTGCAAGCCCACCTCGCGCGGGCTGGGGTCGGTACGGCCGTTCACTACCCGGTGCCGATCCATCTGCAGCCTGCGGCGAAGGTTCTCAATTACAAACCGGGTGCCTTTCCGGAAACGGAATCCCAGGCACAGCGGATTCTGTCCCTGCCGGTGCATCAGTACCTAGACAGCGCATCGATCGATTATGTCGTCGAGTGTGTTGAGGGTTTCTTT
>CALJDF010000241.1 GCA_938023835.1 uncultured Alphaproteobacteria bacterium | reverse complement strand
GTTCTCAACGCCCTTCATGGCGTCGATCAGGCGCGCCGCAGAGCGCGAGACTTCGGAGGCGGTCAAGATCGACATCGCCAACGCACCGCCCATGCAGATCAGCACCACGCTCGACACCCACAGCAATAGGGGGCTCATCTGTGCGAGCGATATTTCGTATCCCAGATCGTTGAAGAGGAGATCGACTTTGGGAACGATCGATGCTGCGAAAAACAGGAGCGGAAGGGCGGCGACAAAGATCGACAGGTATAGAAGTTTGTTGCGCAGATTGATCGAGATGAGTTCGCGTCGGTGCTGGACCTCGACCCGCTCGCAGAAATCCCACAACCGCTCGACGACCGGCGTGATGGCACGTGCGATGACAAAAAACTCGATGATTGCATGGGTCGGCGAGGCAAAGAAAAGGACGGTGGCCCCGAAAGCGGCCAACTGCCAACCCGCGTAGCCCATGTCCGCAAAAATGTTGCCGAGCCACAAGGCGAGCGTGACCAATCCGGCCGCCGCGGGTCCATGAATGAACGTAACCCGCACGAATGACAGGAAGGGAAGGTTCAATGCGCGGACTAAGGCGCGTGAGGCGGACCAATTGTCGGGGGTCTGGCCCCGATCCAGGATGCTGAGGGTTTCGCCGAGAGGTCGGTAGTGCCGTCGGATGACGTAGACGTCGAGCAGGAGTTAGAGCGGGACCACCCAGAGCACCGACACCAACAGGTAGATCCACTGGGCAAGGGTGAACTCCAAACCGACAAGGGCCAGAAAGAGCGTGATCACGACCGCGCCACCCGATCCGGCGAGGTAAAACGCAATCAGGTGAAGGAGGAGCCGACGCGCCGAAATGGGCGTCGTATGGCCCTCATGTTCGGCCGATGTTCCCTGATTCGGTAACGCAACCAATGCCCGAATTCCCCAACTTCGCTCCGGGTCCAGAAAAGACCCCTGAGGCCCGATAATCTAGCCTCCAGGCCAGAATGTATCTATGTCCAGCCGTCCCAAATTCCCTCCAATTCCAGGTCATTGCGCCTCAACCGGGCTGATCGTGCGGTGTTCAAGAACAGTTGTCCGCCGGGGCGCGGGCTCGCATAATCGTCTGACACGAAATTGGAGGCACTGATGGCCGTCGCTGAGACCGAACTAGAGCGTAGGATTCTGAAGCCGAGATTGGCAACGCCGGAGTCAATTGCCGGGTACGGCTATCTGATTGGCGGAAGCAAGACCAAGAGTTCTGATACGCCCGGCTATTACGGTGCCGCCGTTCAAACTAGCAAGCCGGCGCCGTTTGTGTCTAACGACGACACGTCGCTCTCGTTGGCGACCATCAATCCGCGCCCCATGGAAGTGCGCTGGATGGAATACCACAACAAGCATACCCAAACGTTCATTCCGCTCGAGGGCAAGCCTGTTGTCGCCGTGCTCGGTAAACCGACTTGTCGGCGCCCGGACGGGTCGTGGGACGAATCACAGGAACAGACCCCAGATATCGACAGTGTCGAAGCGTTCTATTTTGATGGCGCGGCGGGGTTCGTCATGAACATCGGGACGTGGCACGAATTCCCGTTCGCTGTCGAGCCGGATACCAACGTGATCGTGATCTTAACGAACGAGACCACGGCAAATTTGCAGAACGTCGTCGACGGTGAAGCGCACGGTGACGACCTGTGCAAGCGCGACCTTCAGAAGCGGTTCGGCGTGCTCTTCGAAGTCGAGATCTAGAGCCTTCAGGTCACCTTAACCACACGGAAGGTGCGCAAGACACCGTCGTGTTCTGTGACGCTCAGGTACTCGGTCTCAACGATCGAGTGGCGGTCCAGCTTGAACAGCGGTTCGTCGTCGTCGATGGTTTGGCCCTCATAATGGAAATGCCAGCCGCGACCGACATGGCGTAGCGTGCCGCGCTCATCTGGTTCATGTTCCCAGAATCGCCGCACTGTGCATTTGTCTTTGTTCGCGCGCCATTCCTCGGCATCGAGGTGGCCGTCGGCCGTGAGGGGCGCAACGAACTCATAGCCGCGCAAGGCGCTGCCGTTCGGGAAGTCGTGATCGCGGGCGAGTTCTAACCGGACGCGGCGTAAGGCCATGACAGCACTCCATTTTTTAGTCGAAAGTTAGTTTGTCTTCGAACCGCCGCCGATGCGTTGACCTCGCTCAACGCGTCGTCGTCTAGGCTTCGGTTGATGCCTCTAACGTGGCGATGCTGGGGATCGATATCCGGTGGGTGGATGGCAGTTCGATGAGGCCCTCTTCGCGCAGCGCCGTAAATGTGCGGCTGACGGTTTCGATAGTTAACCCGAGATAGTCGGCAATATCGCTGCGGCTCATCGGTAGTTCGAACTCGGCGATACCGTCGCCGCAATCGGCAGCATGGCGCAATTGCGAGATGAGAAAAGAGGCGACCCTTTCTTTTGCGGTCTTGCGCCCTAGGCAGAGCATTTGTTCCTGTGCGGCAGCAAGTTCGTCGTTGGCGATTTCGTAAAGCCGTTCGCGAACGGGCGGCATTTCTTCCAACAGGTTTTCAAGTTCGCCGACCTTGAGGCGGCACAAGTCGGCATCCGTGATGGCCTCGGCGGAATAGGCGTAGGTTTGGCGAGCGGCCAGCCCGAGAAAATCGCCCGGCGCTAGAAAGCCGGTGATCTGCCGGCGGCCATCTTGCAACAGTTTGAAAAGCCGAACATGTCCCCGCGAGACGTTGTAGGCGTACTTCGCCTCGTCGCCTTCCTCAAACACGGTTTGACCCGGTCTGATCTGGGTGTGGGTCACAATTCGGTCGAGAACCTCTACGCAGTCCGTTTCGATCACGGAACACATGGCCTTGTAACGGACGCTGCACTGCGCGCACCGTCGGGACAGGCGGAGACTTGGTGTCTCACCGTGATTCACGGACATGTTGGTTCGAACCCCGTACTCTCTTCGCCCGAATTGATACACCGCAAATACCGGGTCGTACAGGGCAGGCCATGATGGGCTATGGCACAGCTCGCAGTGACCGTGGCGCCCTTGGCGAGATCGGAGGTCGATTTGGCCTATCCGCTGGTGTCGCTCGGCGACCTGCCGATGTCGCTTGAGGCGTGGCGGACGCTCGCCGAAGAGGTCTTAGAGCGGAAGGAAATGGGCTAATCCTGCGGCGTAATGACGGCCCGGCGCCGGGGTCAGATTCGCGGACTTTTTACCTACGAAGTATCAACGACGGTATCGCCGTCGATCCTGTGTATCGGGCATCTCAGCGTGGGTGAGCAGTTGGACAGCTTGGTGCCGTGGGACCGCCTGCTGCGGTCGATTGTTGAACTCGGTCAGAAAAACGCCTGTGCGGCGGTGCACATCGGGCTGCCGCCGGACCGATCATGGCTGTTGGAACGCTGGCCCGACCCCCAAGCGTTGAGCAACCCGATCGCCGTCGCGTGCACAGTGACGCGGTGACGCCAGGGTCATCCCAGCGTCGTAATCCATCGGACCACCTCAAACAGCACGATCGCGGCGCTGGCGATGAAGCCAAGCGCCGGCACCGCCGTCGGCACTGAAAACGACGCCACAGGCTGACCCCATTCGCGTCGTTTGATCACCACCAAAGCAAGGTTCACGGTGGCAAACACGATGAGGATTGCGAGGGATGCCGCTTTTGCCAAGGTGAGGAGGGGTAGGGCGGTGGTGAAAAGAGCCACTGCAAGAACGACCGTCGCGGTTGCAAGCAAGGGCGTTCGGGTTCGACGGTTGATCGTCGCAAAGAACGCCGGGAGTTGTTCCGCCCGTCCCAGACCGTAGAGAATACGCGATGCCATAATGATTTGGATCAGCGCCCCGTTGGCGACGGCGACAAGGCTGATCGCGCTGATGATTTGCGGCGCCCCAGCAAAGCCGCGCTCGAGCACCCGCGCGAGCGGGGCATCGGATCCCGCAAGCTCGTTCATTGGCACGACAAGAACGGCAATCACCGACACCAAGACATAGAGTGCTGTGGTGATGACCAGCGTCGTGACGATGGCGATCGGCATGTTGCGTGGCGCATTTTTCACCTCTTCGGCAACGTTGACCATGTCTTCGAAACCGATGAACGCGAAGAAGGCGACAAACCCGCCGGCAACCACAGCGACAACTGAGGCCGCTTGCCATGTCGGGATCATTGTGGGGAACGCTTCCGGCACTGCTGCAAGGGTGGGTGCGCCAACCCAAATCACAAGGGCCAATCCGCCAAGCTCGATAATCGTAAGCAAGGCTGCGGCACTGACCGCCTCAAGAATGCCCCAGGCGGCGGTGAGGCCGAGAATCGCCGTAAGCACCAGAAGTGTTGGGACGAGTGGAAGGTCGACAAACACACCGATGTAGCCGGTTGCGCCACGGATCACGGTCGCCGCCGAAATGACGCCCGCGCCGACGACCAGCAATCCGATTGCCGTCGATAGCCGCTCTCGACCGAAGGCGGTGCGGACATACAGTGCTTCGCCCGCGCTTTTCGGATAACGGCCGCACAACTCGGCGAAGGAGAAGGCGCTTAAGCCGGCGACGACCGCGGCAACCAAGAAACTAAAGGGCGTGGTGGTGCCGGCGACCGCCGCTACCTCGCCGACCAAGACGTAAATCCCGGCCCCTACCGTGGTGCCGACGCCGTAGAGAATGATCAGCGGCAGCGAGAGGGCGCGGCGAAGTTCGGTCTTGGGTGTGCCGTCTGTCAGCGGGCCGTCCATTTGCTAGTGCGACATCAGGACCGGTACGGTCATGTGCCGCAAGACATTGCGGGTCGCCCCGCCGAGCACTAACTCGTTCAAGCGGCTATGGCCATAGGCCCCCATGACGAGCAGATCGCTGCCCGCGTCGTTGGCGGCGTTGATCAAGATTTCGCCGATCGGCAGGTTTTCAACGTGGAAATCTTTGGTTTCGACCTTGATGCCATGGCGCGCGAGGTGCGTGGCGATATCCACTGCCGCGGTGGAACTCTGCAGGTTTGCGGCCACCACCAGAATCTCCTCTGCGGTTGCCAGCAACGGGAGTGCATCGGCAGTCGCGCGTGCGGCTTCGCGGCTCCCATTCCAGGCCAAGGTGATCTTTCGGCCGACGACCGGGTAGTCCCCTACGCAAGGGATCGTCAGCACCGGCCGGCCGGAGGCAAGTGCGAGATCGCCTGGCAATCCTTCCGTG
>CALJDF010000240.1 GCA_938023835.1 uncultured Alphaproteobacteria bacterium | reverse complement strand
GATAGTAGCTCTGCTCCGATACCCCCAACGCACGGCAGATCAGGCCGATCTTCTCGCCCTGCGACAACCGCACCTCGGCTTCACGCAGCTTCCCGATAATCTCTTCTGGTGTGTAGCGTTTCCGGCTCATCTCGTCCTCCTTACAAGGTCAGATTAGCCGGACTCTCTCATTCACCCTGGACCAGTTTGCGGGGAGCAGGTCAACCCACTGCTTGCGTTTGCCTCGAGGCTGGCGCAGGTACCGCATGCTCATAATTGCCATTGTAATCCACCATCAAGCAAAGTTTCATGGCAAACTTCATGGCAATACGGCGCAAAAGCAGGAACAAGTCCCAGAAAACTGGGAAATAGTGCCTGAAAGTGGTGCCCACAGAAAGATTCGAACTTTCGGCCTCTCCCTTACCAAGGGAGTGCTCTACCCCTGAGCTATGTGGGCTTCGCAGGGCGGGCGCAACATGCCATAGTGCGTGCCGTCGGAGCAAGCGCCGCTAAAACGGTCTAAGGCTTTGATTCACAAAGGTTTCGAGGGTCTGTTCGACCAAGATGGCCTCGCCACACGACCGGCAGCACCAAAATCATGACGACGCCGACAATGCGCGTGCGCAGCGCGAAACGCGGCTTTCAGCTGCCTTACGCGCGAATCTGAAGCGGCGAAAGGCCCAGGCGCAAGCCCGCAAGACAGACCCGCCGGCCAAACCCGGGACAGAATCCAAGAAGTGACTATGCCGCGCGTCACGCTCCCGCCCCAATTACGCGTCAACGGTATGCGGTTCCATGCCGCGGGCCATTTGCAAACGCTATGTGGTCTAGGCTGATGGACGCTCGAACCGACGGAGCACTAGATAATTGATGGAACGGATCCGGGTGCGCGGCGGCCAGCGGTTGGAGGGGAGCATTCATATTTCCGGCGCGAAGAACGCCGCCCTCCCCTTAATGGCGGCAAGTTTGTTGACGCCGGGAACGCTCACGCTGTCGAACGTCCCCAAGCTCGCGGACATCGCGACGCTTGCGTCGCTGTTGGGTCAGCATGGCGTGGCAATAGACCTACGTCAGAACGGCAACGTCGTGGATGGTGGTCAGACGCTCGTGTTGCACGCGCCGAGCATCGCCAGCACCACGGCGCCCTACGACTTGGTTCGAAAAATGCGCGCTTCGGTTCTGGTGTTGGGGCCCTTACTGGCCCGTTGCCATCAAGCCAAGGTTTCGTTGCCCGGCGGGTGCGCGATCGGAACACGACCTGTCGATCTCCATCTCAAAGCGCTTGAACAGCTTGGGGCGCGGATTGAACTGGAAGAAGGCTACGTGAATGCCGAGGCGCCCGGCGGCCTGAAGGGTGGGCGTGTGCGGTTTCCGACGGTGTCGGTTGGCGCGACGGAAAACGTTATGATGGCGGCGACACTCGCTGACGGGGAGAGCATTCTCGAAAACCCCGCCCGCGAGCCCGAAATCGAGGATTTGGCCCGCTGCCTTATCGCAATGGGCGCCCAAATCGAAGGTGCTGGGAGCGAGCGTATTGTCGTTCAGGGTGTGCCAGAACTGTCGGGCGCCGACCACCGTGTCATGGCTGATCGGATTGAAGCGGGGACATACATGGCTGCTGCGGCCATCACAGGTGGGGCTTTGACGTTGACCGGCACGAACGCCGACACAATGGGCGCGGTGATTGACGCCTTTGAGTCGTGCGGGGTCAGTGTCGCGCGGTGCAACGGCACCCTCGACATTTCGCGGCGATCCGACGCAATCTCGCCGACTGACATCACGACGCAACCCTATCCGGGGTTCCCAACCGATATGCAGGCGCAGTTTATGGCATTGCTCACCACCGCTAGCGGCGCATCAACAATCAACGAAACCATTTTCGAGAATCGCTTCATGCATGTTCCGGAACTGATGCGGATGGGTGCCGACATCGCGCTGCAGGGATCCACCGCCGTCATCCGCGGGGTTCAGCAATTGCGCGGCGCGCCGGTGATGGCGACTGACCTGCGGGCCTCGGTCTCATTGGTGCTCGCCGGTCTCGCCGCGGAAGGCGAGACTACCGTAAGCCGTGTTTACCACCTCGACCGTGGCTACGAACACTTAGTCGAGAAGCTGTCGGCGTGTGGTGCCGATATCGAGCGGATTGCGAACTGACCACGACGCCGGGACGAGCGAGCGGAAATGATGGCGCGGCAGCCACAACCCATACACCTCATTGCGCACGATCCCGACGACCTCGTTGTGATGTCGGCGCTATTACAGGATGCCCTCGTCCGCCATGGCGACATGACATTCGACTCAAAACGCCGCCGGTTCGTTTTGGTGCTAAGCCGTTTTCGGTGGGAGGCTGGCGCGGATGCTCGTGAAAGGGTCCGGGCCGGTCTCCACTTCAATCATGTTCTCCAGGTGCAGCATCAAGGAATCGCGCTCCAAATGCGCGACACCGTTGCCGAACTTTTGGCGATTCGCACGTCGTTCGATGATGCCGGCAGTGCCGAAATTACCTTGGATTTTTCGGGCGGTGGTGCGATTCGGCTTGTTGCCGAATGTCTTGATGCCGAAATGCAGGACTTGGGCCCATCTTGGCAGGCCCACCATGCGCCCGATCACCCGGAGGCGCGCTAGGCATCCGGTCCTTGTCCGCGGCTACAGGTTCGCTTAGGAATGGCCCGCAATAGCCCTTCCATAGAGATTTGTTTGCCGTGACGACCCACGACAAGACCATTATTGCGCTGCCCAAGGGTCGCGTCCTAGACGCCGGGGTTGAGATGCTCGGCGCCGTCGGCATCGTGCCGGAGGAAGCGTTCTTTGATAAAGAGTCACGGCAGCTGCGGTTCTCGACGAACCGTTCGGATGTCGACCTCATTCGCGTGCGAAGTTTTGACGTTGCGACATTTGTTGCCTTTGGTGCGGCACACCTTGGCATTGCGGGAAGCGACGTGCTGCTCGAATTCGAGTACGCAGAACTCTACGCGCCGCTCGATCTCGGAATCGGCCGGTGCCGGCTCGTGGTGGCGGAGCCGGAAGCGGTGAAGGCGGCGGATGATCCTAAACGCTGGAGCCACGTCCGCGTAGCGACCAAATATCCCAACCTGACTCGACGCCACTTTGCAAACCGGGGCGTTCAGGCCGAGTGCATCAAACTTAACGGTGCGATGGAATTAGCGCCCGCGCTGGGATTGTGCCGCCGGATCGTCGACCTCGTCGAAACAGGGTCGACCTTGCGGGCAAACGGGCTGGTCGAGGTAGAGACAATCGCCGATGTCTCGTCGCGACTCGTGGTCAATCGGGTTGCCCTGAAGACCAAGCCTGCCGAAATCGGTGCGCTCGTAGAGGGCTTTAACGAGGTGGTTCGTGGTACAGCGGCTTGATGCACAAGACGCCGGATTTGAAGCCGCCTTCACAGCCCGTTTGGAGGGCAAGCGTGAAAGCGCGACTGATGTGGCCCAGGCGGTTGCCGATATCATCGCTGATGTCCGCGCGCGGGGTGATGCCGCGCTCGTCGACTACACCACACGGTTCGACCGCCTGACGCTAAAACCCGACCGCTTTCGATTGTCCGCCGACGAAGTTGCCGAGTATGCGGCGCAGGCGTCCCCGGAGTCCGTCGACGCATTAAGAACAGCAGAAGCGCGCATTCGCTCCTTTCACGAAAAACAGCGTCCCACCGATCTGCGTTACGTCGACGATGTAGGAGTTGAGTTGGGGTCAAGGTGGTCGCCCGTGTCGGCGGCCGGCCTCTACGTGCCGGGTGGGCTTGCGGCGTATCCGAGTTCGCTCCTGATGAACGCGATCCCAGCTCAGGTGGCGGGCGTGCCGAGGATTGCGATGACCGTACCTACACCGGACGGCATCGTCAGTCCGCTGGTGATGGCCGCAGTCCAAGTCCTCGGGATTACCGAGGTGTATCGTTTGGGTGGCGCGCAGGCGATCGCAGCAATGGCATTCGGGACCGATGCCGTAGCGCCGGTTGATGTCATCGTCGGCCCTGGTAACGCCTATGTTGCGACGGCGAAGCGTCAGGTCTTTGGAACGGTCGGTATCGACATGATCGCCGGGCCGTCCGAGATACTGATCGTTGCCGACGCCGACAATGACCCGGAGTGGATTGCTGCCGACCTGTTATCGCAAGCAGAACATGATGCGGCTGCGCAATCGATCTTGATGACTGACGATGCAGATTTTGCGGAACAAGTGGCCGCCGCGGTGGAGCGCCAGCTCAGCACACTCTCTCGCGGCGACATCGCTGGCGATAGCTGGGCGCGGCATGGTGCGATTCTTGTGTTAGGCAGCCTCGATGGCGCACCTGTCCTTGTAGACCGCCTGGCACCGGAACACCTTGAACTCGCAGTGGCTGATGCCGAGGGCATGTTCGCCAGGATAAGCAATGCGGGCGCTGTCTTTCTTGGCCGATATACGCCCGAGGCCATCGGCGACTATATTGCCGGTACCAATCACGTGTTGCCGACAGCGCGAAGCGCCCGGTTCGCCTCAGCGCTATCGGTTTTCGACTTTATGAAGCGGACATCTGTGGTGCGCTGCGATCCTGCAAGTTTGGCGCGTATCGGACCTGCCGCGGCGACGCTTGCCGATGCAGAAGGGCTTCCGGCTCATGCGCATTCGGTGCGTTTGCGGCTACGGTGATCCTGTAGCCGGTCGCCAAGGGCTCGTCCTGACATGAACACGACCGATCGAGTTTGTGCGGTAACACTTGATGAAGGCACCGTTGCGCGCCGCGGCCCCGAGATCGACCGTGAACGCAAGGTCGCAATTTTCGACTTGGTCGAGGAAAACCATTTTGTTTTGGAAGGGCGTGAGTCCGCCGGGCCCTATGCCCTGCACCTATCTATCGTGGACAACAGGCTGGTGTTCGATGTACGTCGCGAAGATGGTGCGCCGGTCGTCGCCATTGGCTTGTCACTGTCTCCGTTTCGTAAAGTCGTGAAAGACTATTGGCAGATTTGTGAGAGCTATTACGAAGCCATCAAGCATGCAATGCCTTCGCGCATTGAAGCCATCGATATGGCCCGCCGCGGTCTTCATAACGAAGGATCGGACCTCCTTCGCGAGCGCCTGGTTGGCAAAGTTGCGTTGGATGACAACACCGCGCGGCGCCTCTTTACGCTGCTTTGCGTCCTTCATCTTCGGTAGCGAATGTCTGTCCTTCCCGGGTCGATCCTCTTCGCGTGCACGATGAATGCCGTGCGCTCACCGATGGCCGAAGGGTTAATGAAGCACTATTTCGGCAATCGGGTTTTTGTCGACTCCGTCGGTGTCCGACCGTCCGAGGTCGATCCGTTTGCGGTGGGCGTCATGGACGAGATCGGGATTGATATCTCTGGTCACAGGCCGAAGTTGTTCGATCAACTTGAGGATTCGTCGTTTGACGTTGTCGTGTCACTGTCGCCGGAGGCTCAGCATTCTACTGTCGAGATGACCCGCACGATGGCCTGCGAGTTGGAGTTCTGGCACACATTTGACGCGACCTTTGTCCAAGGGCGGCGCGACCATATTGTGGCCGCCTACCGTGAAGTGCGCGACTTTCTTCAGGCCAAGATCCTTGATCGATTCGGCGCGCCGACTGTAGCGCCCAACGATTAGGACGCCGAAACAAGTGCTGTGGTGCCCTGCGCCACACGCGCACTCAGCTTAGGCAACATGCGACGCAAAGCTTCGGGCAGCGGCGTGGGAAGGAATCCTGGCATTGCCTCGCTTAACCGGGCGCCATTAATCGCGTGCGGGGTCGACCAGAGGTAACGCATTTCGACGACCTCGCGGATGAGCCGCGCAAACGGTGTCATCGCTCTCATCGCGAGCCACGGCATGCCGCGCTTCTTGAGCGGTCGACCGGCCCAAGATTCGAGGGCGGCAACCAACTCGTCACCGGTGATGTTGTAGCCCTCGAAGTTAAAGGTCTCGAACCCCGACGGATGTTCCGCACGCTCGGCGAGCCCCACCATTGCCCGCACCATGTCGGGAAGGTAAGCCCAGGCATGTACCCGGTCGAGCGGCCCGGGATAGACCGCCACTCCGACGTCGAGTTTTCCCACAACGTAGGTGTCGAACCAGTTGCCGGTTTTTTCGGCCTCAATGAAGTCGCCGGCGCGAAGAACCACGGTGTGAATCCCGTCGTCTACTGCCTCGCGGAAGGCCTGTTCCATCGACTCGCGCAAAGCACCTTTCCGCGTCGTCGGGTGATGGGGTGTCTCTTCGCACAGTGTTTCCGGCATACCAGCACCGTAGTTGTAGACACTGCCGGGGATCATCACGGTCGTGCCGGAAGCGTGGGCTGCTGCCAGTACCGATTTCGTGTGCCGTGGGACGTCGTGACGCCAGCGCGGGTAGGGCGGGTTGAGGGCATGCACGATGACATCGACGCCGAGCGCAGCTGCCGTCACGGCGTCGGCGTCAAACGCGTCTCCTTCGACGATCCCAACGCCAGCGGGGCATTGCACCCGGCGGCCCGGCCGCACGAACGCGCGAACGTTCCAGCCTGCTTCGTCAAAGGCGGCCACGGCCGCGCAGCCAAAACGGCCTCCTCCGCCGAGAACGAGGGCGGTGCGCCGGTTTTGTGGGGCGGTGTTGGGCTGCTGTGCCATCGGACAATCCTCCATTCGGTGATCCACCAAAGATAGTCATTCATATTGGGAGAGGAGTTGCCTAGATTAGCCTACCAGATATTCAATATTGAATGGATAAATGATGTCTCCGGATTGGGATCACCTCCGCGTCTTCGTCGGTGCCGCCGAACACGGATCGCTTTCTGCCGCAGGACGTGCGCTTGGGCTCAGTCAGCCCACGGTGGGGCGCCACATCCAAGCGTTGGAAGCGAGCCTTGGGGTACGACTGTTTCAACGCACGGCGCGCGGTCTCGATCTGACGGAGACGGGACTGGACCTCCTCGAGCATGGCCGTGACATGGCGGCTGCAGCGGATCGTTTTGCACTCGTTGCAGCCGGTCGGGAAGCGGCGGTTGCGGGAACGGTCCGGGTCACGGCCAGCGCTTTCGTGGCCACCCTGACGTTGCCTGAGATCATTGCCGATCTGCGGGTAGCCCAACCCGAAATCGAGATTGAGTTGGTGTCGTCAGACGCAACCGAGAACCTCCTGCAACGTGAAGCGGATATTGCTGTCCGCATGTATCGGCCCCGGCAGGCCGATGTCATCACCCGCAAGGTGGCTGAATTGTCGCTTGGCGTGTACGCGGCATATACCTATTTGGCGCGCCGCGGCACTCCGAGCGAGATCGACGATCTCTTGGGACATGACATTGTTGGTTATGACCGCGACAACACAATTGTGGAGGGATTTGCGCATGCCGGCGTTGCCGTGGACCGGCATTTTTTTGTCGTGCGATGCGATGATCAGGTCGCCTACTGGCGATTGGTCGTGGCCGGCGCCGGGATCGGCTTCAGCCAGGTTCGGGTAGGCGACGCTGAGCCGCAGGTTGCCCGCGTCCTGCCGACCTTCGCCATTCCGCCTTTGCCGGTCTGGCTGACCGCGCATGCTGGGCTGCGTACAAACCCTCGAGTGCGCCGCGTATTTGATTTTCTTGCCGAGCGACTTGGCCAACCTGGCAGTCTGTAGGGCCTATTCGCTGAATCCGCTTGATTTCTGGCGTCCCGCAAGACTTTATGGGCACCCAATTCGGAAATGGAGACTTGATGGCTAAGGAAGAAATGCTTGAGATGAACGGCACGGTGGAGGAAATCCTCCCCAACGCCATGTTCCGTGTGAAGCTGGAGAACGAGCACGAAGTTCTCGCGCACACCTCGGGCAAAATGCGCAAGAACCGTATCCGCGTGCTTGCCGGTGACAAAGTCTTGGTCGAAATGACTCCCTACGATCTGACCAAGGGCCGCATCACGTTTCGCTACAAATAGGATTTGCCGTCGTGACCGCGGCAGCGGCCCCGCGGCAAGAACCGGTTTCGGCGCTGGTTCTTGCATCCGGCTCGCCGCGTCGGCGCGACCTTCTATCGCAAATCGGCCTCACTCCCGACGCGACGATCGTTCCAGATATCGACGAATCTCAGGTTCCAGGCGAATTGCCCCGTGACCTTGCGAAGCGGCTGGCGCGTGCAAAGGCGACCGCGGTGCGTTCGCAAACGCCGCACGACTTTGTTCTTGCGGCGGACACGGTGGTTGCACGCGGGCGGCGCGTTCTGCCTAAAGCAGAAACCGAAGCTGAGGCGCGGGCGTGTCTGCGCCTTCTCTCCGGCGTCGCGCACCGGGTCAACACGGCCGTCGTCGCCCACGCGCCGGATGGGTGCCGCGCCGAGCGTTTGGTCGAGACCCGCGTGCGCTTTAAGCGACTAAGCGCCGAGGACATTGAGGACTACATTGGGTGGGGCGAATGGCGGGGCAAAGCGGGTGGTTATGCCATCCAGGGACGTGCCGGTCGGTTTGTCATCGCCATCCATGGCAGCTATTCAGCTGTCGTCGGGCTGCCGCTCTATGAAACCGCGACCTTGTTGGAGGGGCTGGGCTACCGGCCACAACGCCATGAGTGAAATCATTTTGGTCAATGTCGGCATTGGCGAAGTGCGCATTGCCATTGTCGATGAACAAGGCCTGTCCCACCTCGCGATCGACCGTCAAAGCGGTGTGCAGGAAACCGGCGTGGGGGAGATCTATCTTGGTCGGGTCGCCTCGGTCGTGCCGGGGATGGAGGCTGCATTCGTCGATATCGGCACGGAACGCAGCGGATTCTTGTCGGCGTGGGACGCGCGGCCGCATGACTGGGTGGATGAAACCGGCGACCGCCGTGCGCCGCCGATCGCGGATCTGGTGCACGAGGGGCAGGCCGTTATCGTCCAGGCCACCAAGGAGCCGCTCGCAGATAAGGGCGCGCGGCTGTCGATGCGGGTCTCCATACCGGGGCGCTATTTGGTGTTTGTGCCCGACGCTGACGGAGTCTTTATCTCGCGCCGAATCGAGGATGAGACCGAGCGCACGCGCCTGACCGATGCGGTTACGAAAATTGCCGCCGAAAAGGATTTGGCCGCCAGTTTCATCGTCCGGACTGCCGCAAAAGGCGCGGCCGAAGATGATTTGGCGGCCGATATCGCCGGCCTCGCGGACCTTTGGGCCGAGGTGGCTGACGAAGCGAAACACGCTGACGCACCGGCAGCATTGTATGCCGATCTCGGCCCGGTAGAGCGGTTCCTGCGGGATCATATCAGTGCCGAGACGGCCACGGTTCTGATCGACGACGATGCGGTATGCACGGCCGCGCGCAGTTTCGTTACCGACCACTTGCCGGACTTCGAAGGCGCGGTAGAGCGATACCAGGATCAAGATGAGATTTTTGAGGCGCATGGGGTTGCCGACCGCCTTGACGCCTTGTTGGACCCCAAGGTGGCGTTGCCCTCTGGCGGGCATGTTGTCATCGAGGGCACCGAAGCGCTGACATCGGTCGATGTCAATTCGGGCCGCTTTACCCAGGCCGGGACGCACAGCGAAACCGCGTTGGCGACCAATCTTGAAGCGGCGACCGAGATTGCTCGCCAACTGCGCATTCGCGACATTGGCGGTCTCATCGTGATCGATTTCATTCATATGGATGATCCTGACCACCAAGCGCAGGTCATTACGAAGCTCCAAGACGGCCTCGTCGGCGACAAGGCGCCGGTCTGTCTGGGCGCCATTTCCGAGTTTGGATTGCTGGAAATGACCCGCAAGCGCACGCGCGACTCCGTGCACAAGCGGTTTACCGAGATGTGCGCCCAGTGCGACGGGACAACGCGCGTGCCGACCGTGGAGACCGTTGCCTTGTCGGTCTTGTGGCGGGCCGAACGAGAAGGGCGCGCGGTGCGCAGCGACGTTGGCAAGCGTTTGGAATTGCATGCGGCGGAAGACGTGATCGACTTTCTCGAAGAGGCCGAGCCGCTCTTGCTGGCGCTGGAACAACGCACCGGCTGTTCTGTCGAGTTGGTCGCGGCCGAGGAGTTTGGCCGGCCCGATTTTGAGGTCGTCCGGGCCTGAACGGCCGCAAGAGCAGATACGTTGTGACAAAAGCCGCGAACCCGGAAAAATGCCCCATTTGCAAAAAGCCGATGGCGATGGACTATCGACCGTTCTGTTCGAAACGATGCGCGAATGTCGATCTTGGGCGCTGGCTTGGCGGGACCTATGCGATTCCAGCCGAAGAGCCCCTGAGCGAGGCCGAGTTCGAGGCCATCATCTCCAACGACAATGCCCCCGAAGACCAGGCGTGAAAGGGTGAGGGGCACTGGTGGCGCTCCGGCAAAGACCACCGCTGGACACCCCTAAGCCCTTCTTTTATAAGGCGGCTGCCTCGTGTCCCGTCCAAGAGACACGGTTCGGCCCGCCTCGGTTTGTTTCTCGCGGCGCGTCGCTATGGGCCCAGGTAGCTCAGTTGGT
>CALJDF010000239.1 GCA_938023835.1 uncultured Alphaproteobacteria bacterium | reverse complement strand
GCCAACCTGGCGCGGACCAGCAAGCGCGATAGCCATGAGATGATGGCGGAGATTTTCAACAACTTCGACCGCTCGACCGAGGGCCGGTTCATGTCGGCGCTGGAAGAGCGCAACCGCGACAGCGCGGAGAAGATCAAATCGTTGATGTTCACGTTCGAGGATTTGGTGCGGCTCGACCCGAACGGGGTTCAGGTCCTGCTACGCACCGTGGATAAGGGCGACCTTGCGACCGCGCTGAAGGGTGCTTCGGACTCGCTCAAGGACCTGTTCCTGAGCAACATGTCCGAACGCGCGGGCAAGATTTTGCGCGAGGACATGGAAGCGATGGGTCCGGTCCGCCTACGCGATGTCGACGAAGCGCAAGGTAAGATCGTGACCCTGACCAAGGAGCTTTCCGACAAGGGCGAGGTGGTCATTGCCGACGAGGGCGGCAGCGACGAACTCGTCTATTAGACGGTCGCCCTCGTCAGTCGTCGATTTCGGCGACCGCCGTCGCCCCCGGCAAGATGGCCGCCGATTCCTTTTCGAGCGCTTTGTAGTCGCTGAACATCAAGCGCTCCATGTAGAGCGCGTGTTCGCCGATCGAGATGTCCTCGAGGCCCTGCTCAAGCGCATCGATCATCGCCCCGGCGACATATGCCGGATCGAGCAATCCATCCATTTCAAGCATGCTGACCATCGGCGTATCGGTGGAGGCCGGAAATGCGGCCATCACATGCGTGCCTTGCGCCGCCAACTCGGCGCGGACGCCTTGGGTCATGATCCATGCGGCCGACTTCGAGGCGCAATAAGAACCGGCAAAGGGCACGCAAACGCGCGCCGCCTCCGACAGAACGTTGACGATCGCCCCGCCGCCATTGCGGCGTAGCACCGGCGCGAAGGCACGACACATGATGAGCCCGCCCCAGAAATTGACGTCCATCTCGCGGCGGGCCGCGCTGAGATCAGGGGCGGCGATGAGACCGGCCAGGCCGAAAATCCCGGCCGAATTGATCAACAAGGTGACGTCGCCAGCCGCGGCAGCAGCCTTCGCAACCGCCGCTTCGTCGGTCACGTCGAGCGCCAGGGTTTCCACGCCGTCGCCAAGATTCGACAGATCAGCACTGGGAAGGTCGGCGGCGTAGATCTTCTTGGCGCCCCGCGCTTGTAGCGTTTCGATAATGCGGCGGCCAATCCCACCACCGGCTCCGGTTACAAGTGCGGTCGCCCCGTCGATCTTCATGCTTTCGTTCTCCCCGATGTGGCGCCAACGCGGCGCTGAATGGTATTGCGTCCGTGGGACACTGCGACTTTAGTTCGTACCGCCCTTGAGGTGAATGCCACGCGGTCTTGTGACCAATCATGATCGGCCTCGGACAAATCAACGTGACCCCCAGCGTGAGCGGCCTTGCGGGGCTCATGCAGGTGCTAGGGTCGTCGTGCCGATGCTTGCCACCAGCCAGCCCCTCAACGAGCGCATTGACGGTCTCATTGCCGCGATGTCGCGTGCGCAGAACGGCGAGAGGACGGACGACAAAAGGAATCCCCGTGTCCCGCCCTGGCTAACGCGCCGGTTCTTCCGCCATATCGTGAGCCAGCTCTATCACGGCGAACGTGCCAGCCATGCGGTCTGCACGCGATTGATCCGCGAGATTGAGGACCCCCGCGCCCAACGCTTTCTGGAGAAGCAAGTCGCGGACGAGCACCGGCACGCCGCGTTGTACCGCGACTACCTCGATGATTTGGGCGGTGTTTCAGCGATAGACCCGGGGCTGGCGCGCGCGCAAGACGCGATTGCCGCATGGACCGGCACCTGGCACGGCCCTATGGTGGCGGTGATTACGGTTCTTGAAACCGAAGCCGTTCGAACTTTGCAATCGGCGTCGCGTCTTTTTGCCTGCCCGCGCCTTGCCGCCATAAACCGCGGCGTCGTGCGCGACGAAGCGCGCCACCTCGCCTTTGGGCGGCTTTTTTTGCGCGAGCACGTGCGCACCATCGATGCAACCGAGCGGCGCGCCATCTATCGGTGGGTGCAAGACCGGTGGCGCGGTTGTAACGCAAATCGTCGGGACATCATCGGGCTTTACGTGATGGTTCGGCGACCGCTTTTCGCCAAACGCTGGGCGCGGCAAAATCGCGACCTCATCCGCCTTGGCCTGATCGGGACGGACGAGATCGCGCGGCTTGACCCATGATTTCCGTCATCATCCCGGCGTTGAATGAAGCAGCGCGCCTGCCCGCATTGCTGGCCGCGTTGAAAGACCAAAACGCCGCGCACGAAACCATCGTGGTCGACGGCGGCAGCACCGATGCCACGCCGGACATCGCGCGGGCGCATGGCGCCACAATCCTGCGATCCGTTCCGGGGCGGGGCGGGGCGGGGCCAGCAACTCACTCTTGGGGCGACCCACGCACGAGGCGCGGTCTTGCTGTTTCTCCATGCCGATACCGTACTGCCGCCGGGGGCGCTGTCTGCCATCCACCGTGCGTTGGACACCAACACGGCCCTGCTGGGCGGCAACTTTCGGCTGCTGTTCGACGGACAAGACGGCTTTAGCACCTGGCTCAATGGGTTCTATGCGTGGCTACGTCGCCGCGGGTTGTACTACGGCGATTCCGGGGTGTTTGTGCGGCGGTCGGCTTACGATGACCTGGTGGCGTTAAGCCGATCCCGCTGATGGAGGGCTACGATTTCGTTCGGCGGCTTGAGCGGGCCGGCCCGACAACGTGTGTCCACACGCCGCCGCTGGTGACGTCATCGCGCCGCTTTGCCGGACGCCACCCCATGGCGATCATCGGGCGATGGCTCAAGCTCTACGCCTATTATCATTTGGGCATCGCGCCCGAAACGCTGGTGCGGATCTATGATCGGGATAACGGCGTAGCTCTTGGCGGGCGCGACGAGGCACCCGGCTTGGCGTCCCCAAGGGGAATCGAACCCCTGTTTCCGGCGTGAGAGGCCAGCGTCCTAACCGCTAGACGATGGGGACAAAGCCAGCGGGCTGGCGCCAAATTGCGACGCAGTCTGGCTGGTGTCAAGACTGGGGCGGGGACCTAACCCAGGTGGCGCAAAATCTCGGCGGCGGATTTGTCGATCTGCTCGGGCGGCGACGTCGACGGGCCAACGCAGAAATCGCCGCGCGCCGTGGCGCTGGGCAAATACTCCTTGAACCATTCGGGGCCGATGACTGGCACCGTGACCTTGGCCACACGCTCCCCGCTCTTGTGATGCAACGCAGCGTTGAGCGCCGTGTGGTAGGTGCGATACGCCTTGAGGAGTTCGACGGTTTTTTCGTGGAGCTGCTCGGCCGAGGGCAGACCGCCGGCGCGGGCATGGGCGGCGTCACGCGTGAACCATGGAAAGAAAAGGTGCTGATCGCGCGCGAGATGCCACAGCAGGTTGAGCTGGCTGCCGATTTGATCGACGGTGATTTTGGGCGCGTGCCCCTGCTGCAGCGCCTTTTCCATCTCCTCGTCGTAATCCAAGAGCATTTCTACATAGAGGCGACGCACCCGGTCGGGCTGAGCGATCGCCATTTCGATGGCGCAGTGAGCGCCGGTCATCGAGCCCCAGAGGTCGAACTTGTCGAGGCCCAGCGCATCCGCCGTACGCAACGCGGCGTCGGCAAAATACGTCATATCGGTCTTGTCGTGCGCGGGTGGCGCCGAATCGCCCATGCCCAACAAATCGGGCGCGAGCACCTGACGCTTTTCGCCGAGCCGATCGATCAGCGGCACGATAGCATGCGCCGAGGTCGGCCCAGGATGCATCATGAGCAGAGAGACATCCTCTGCCGCGCCTTTGTAACGGTAGTGCACCTGCCCCTCGGCGATGTCGACGAAGCCCCGTTTGACCGTCATCCTGTCTCTCTCCCTTTTCTTATCGCTAGTCCGGAAAC
>CALJDF010000238.1 GCA_938023835.1 uncultured Alphaproteobacteria bacterium | reverse complement strand
CCAAGGTCCCTCGGGATCGGTCCAGGCGCGTTGCATGTCGACAACCAGCAGTGCGGTCTGCGCGGGACGGATGGCATCGAAGACCTCGAGCCGATCACGCCGCCCGGACAGAATTTCCTGGAGGTCCGGCGGTAGGGGCATGTTCAACCCGTGTTTTTCGCGCGCAGGGCCGTTGTGCCCGCCTCGTCCAACGATCCGGCCTCGTCGACAACAACGCCATAGACATCGCGCGCCGATACGACACTGACCAAACCCGCGCGCACCTCATCCGCGACATCGGTCGCGTCCCGCGCGCGCGGGTCGCCGAAGCCGCCGCCGCCGGGCAATTTTGCATAGAGCCGCTCGCCCGGTGGCACGGTTTGCACGGTCTTGCCACGAAACGGCTCGTGTCCGATTAAGCCATACGCGCCGGGCGACCCAGACATCCCGCCGTGGCGGCCCCGCGCCGGATTGTCGAGCCGGTCGAATGTGGCGGCGGACACCGTGAACGGCAATGCCGCCCGCGATTCCACCTCCACCACTTGGGCGAACCCGCCGCGATGAGTTCCCGGCCCCGCGGAATCCGGCAACAGCTCCCGTCGCCGAAACACGAGTGGCGAGGTCGCTTCGGTAACCTCTACCGGAATCGCGCCGACACCGGAGGGAAACGCCGTTGAGTTCAAACCGCCTTTCGTCGGTCGGGCACCGACACCACCAACACTGACGCTCATGGTGTTGAAGGTGCCCTCCGCATTGCCTTGGCGGGTACCGCCCGACGCCGCGAGAACCCAGATCGATCCGGCGCTCTCGGCCTGGACGCCCCCCTCGATGGCCTGATCGAGGCAACCGAACACGATGTCCGGCAGCATCTGCCCGACCACATGGCGGGCCGTCACCGGCGATGGACGGGTAGGATGAACGATCGAGCCGGCTTCGGCCTCGACGATCATGGGTGCGAGCGAGCCGGCGTTGTTTGGAATCTCCGGCCCGATGATGCACTTGAGGCCGAAGATCGAGTACGCATCGGTGTAGCATTTTGGCGAATTGATGCCGTATCCCGATGCCATCGTCGACCCGGCGTAATCCAGAACGATCCGTTCGTCTTCGACGATCATCCGCAGCTTGAGCCGTACCGGCTCTTCGTATCCATCCAGCGTCATTTCGGCGTCATAGTTGCCGTTCGGGACGCGACCGATGGCCTCGATCATTGCCTTGTTCGAGTTCACCAGGATGTGCTCGGCAAGTTCGTCAATGGACTCCATTCCGAACTCGCGCATCATGTCGATCATGCGCCGACAGCCGGTATCGTTGCATGACACCAGCGCCAGCAAATCGCCTTTCACCTCGATCGGCTCGCGAACGTTGTTGGCGATCAAGTCCATCAGCGGTTCGTTGAGTTCCCCGCCTTCGAAAAGGCGCGTGTGCGGCACAAAGATGCCTTCCTCGTAGACGCTCCGCGCATCGGCGGTGAACCCGCGCCCACCGACATCGACCAAATGGCAGGTCGAGGCGAGCAGCGCCACCAAACGCCCGTCGAGAAATGCCGGGGTGACCACGACGAAGTCGAACAGATGACCCGTTCCCTTCCACGGATCGTTCGTCGTGTAGACGTCGCCCTCTTTCATGTCTTCGATCGGGAATTTTTCGAGGAAATGTGCGACCGCCGCCGCCATCGAATTCACGTGACCGGGTGTCCCAGTCACCGCTTGCGCCAGCATGCGCCCTTTGAGGTCATAAACCCCGGCAGAGAGGTCGCCGGCTTCGCGCGCGACCGACCCGAAAGCGGTGCGCAGCAGCGCTTGCGCTTGTTCCTCGACCACTGAGATCAAGCGGTTCCACATCACCTGCATATGAATCCGCGCGAGGGGATCGTCGGTCATGCCGCCTCCGGTCGTTCGATATGAAGGTAGCCGCGCTCATCCACCAAAACCTGCCAATCGCGATCGACCACCGTCGTTGTGTCGTCTTCCGCGATGAAGGCTGGCCCGTCGATGGTTTGTCCTGCGGCTAAATCGTTCCGCCAATACTCGGGAATTTCAGCGGCCTCGCCCCGAATGGGTTCGAACAGTGGCCGCGACCCAATGGGTTTACCCGGCGCCCCGGTTGCGCCTGCGGCGATGCCCGCTGCGGCGGCCTCAACCTTCGAGGCCACCGTCACAGACCATGTCAGCGCTTCAACCACCATATCGGGAATGATCAAACCGTAGTGCGCGCGGTATTGCTCCTCGAACGCCGCGATCATGCCGCGTATTTCGGCGTCGCGGATCGCGCCAAGCGGCACCTGCACCGTAAGCTCGTGCCCTTGGCCGACATAGCGCAGGTCCACTTCTCGGGTCACCTCGAAGGTCGCGCCCGGTGCGCCCGGGGTGACAATATCGCGAGCTTCGGCCTCCATTTCGGCCAACATCGTGTTGATCGGCGCAAGATCGGCCCGCGCCAAGTTCTGTTGTTGGCTCCGCACCACTTGATATGAAACCGGCGCGCGCAAGAAGCCGATTGCCGACCCGACGCCCGCGCCCTTTGGCACCACGACCTTGCGAATACCCAGCTTCGTCGCCAGGCGGGTCGCGTGCAGCGGCGCGGCGCCCCCAAAAGCAATCATCACATGGCGGTCGATGATCCGGCCGCGCTCGATCGCGTGGACACGCGCGGCATTGGCCATGTTCTCTTCGACGATCTCGCTGATCCCGGCGGCCGCCCAGGCATCGCTGAGCCCTAACGGGCCGCCAACGGCCTCGGCAACAGCGGTATCGGCTTTCGCCGGATCGAGCGAGAAACGCCCGCCCGCGAACTGGGCGGCATTCAGACGACCCAGGGCGAGATTTGCATCCGTGACGGTCGCATTGGTCCCGCCCCGGCCGTAACACGCCGGCCCCGGCTCCGAGCCCGCGCTGTCCGGCCCGACCGTGATTCGTTGCATGGCATCGACGCGGGCGATCGAGCCGCCCCCTGCCCCGATCTCAACCATCTCGATGACCGGAATGCGAACCGGCCAACCGCTGCCCTTCAAATTGCGATAGGCGCGGGCAACCTCGAACACACGGGCCCGCTCAGGTTCACCGTCGGCGATCAAACAGATCTTTGCCGTGGTCCCGCCCATATCAAAAGACAGCACCTCATCAAGGCCGGTTTCGCGCGCGATGTGACTGGCCAGGATCGCGCCACCGGCCGGGCCAGACTCAACAAGGCGAATCGGCAGCCGCTGGGCCGTCTCCAAGGTCGTCAAACCGCCGCCCGACATCATCAGCAGCAGCGCACCGTGAAACCCCTGATCCTTCACCGCCGCCGACAAGCGTCCAAGATACCCGGCCATCAACGGCTGCACGTACGCATTCGCACAGGCAGTGGAGAACCGGTCGTACTCGCGGATCTCGGGGCTGACATCGGCCGATATCGTGATCGCAACGTCGGGCAGCTGCTTGGCAAGAATGTCACGCGCGCGCCGTTCGTGGTCTGCGTTCACGTAGGAATGGAGAAAGCCAATCGCGACCGCTTCGACGCCTTCTCTCTTAAGCGTCGGTACCATCGCCATGAGCGCGGTTTCATCCAACGCAGTCAAGACCGACCCGTCGGCCGCCAAGCGCTCGACCACCGTGAGACGGCGGTGGCGCGGCACCAAGGGCGGTGGGCGATCCATGAACACGTCGTATTGTTCGAATCGTTTCTCGTACCCGGTTTCGAGAACGTCCCGGAAACCCTCCGTGGTGACGAAGGCTAGAGTCGCTCCTTTCCGCTCGATCAGCGCATTGGTCGCAAGCGTCGTGCCGTGCAGAAAGACATCGACATCGGCGATCGTTTTGCCGGCCTTTTCTAGCGCCGTTGCGAGCCCGTCCAGTACGCCCTCCTCAGGTGTCTGCGGCGTCGTCAGCACTTTTGCCGTGAATCGAGCGGTCCCGTCTTCAACGGCCACATCAGTAAACGTGCCGCCGATATCGGCAGCCACACGCAAAAGGGCTTTAGCATACTCTGATGGGTTCATGGAGGCATACCCGTAACGACCTACCGTAACTTATGCGATCCGCGCACCAATGCACACGCCCTGGTACAGTGCATTGAGCATCAAGGGGAGCTAGCCGGTGCCGATATCAAGAGAAGATTGCGCGACACTCGAC
>CALJDF010000237.1 GCA_938023835.1 uncultured Alphaproteobacteria bacterium | reverse complement strand
CCGCGACGGGCAAGCGGCGCACCCGCTACAACGCGGTCAAGCATGGCTTGCGCGGCCGCACGCTGGTGCCCAAAGGCGAAGTCGCCGCGGCCTTCGAACAATTGCGCGTTCAGATCATGCGCACCTTCACCGCCGTCACCGTGCCCGAACAGGCCGTCTGCACGCGCATCGCGCTCGCGATGTGGCGCGGTGTGCGCGCCGCCCGGGCCGAGACCGTGACCATCGCCGGCAACATTGTCGCGCTCGAAGGGCCCGACATCATGGAGGCCGACGATCCCGCCGCCACCGCGTTGCTGTCGGGCTTCGTGCCGGGCGGGTCGAACAATCCTGTCTTGGCGTTGTCGCGTTACGAGCGCAGCCTGACGCGCGAGGTGCGCGACGGCATCGCGTTGCTTAAAGATCTTCAGGCCGCGCGGCGCGCCCATGTCTCGGGCGAGGCTTGCCCCGAGGTCGGCGACATTCTCGACGGCGTCGATACCCGGCTCAGCCACGCCCGTCCGTGGGGCTCGGTATCCTCGATCATGCCCGACGGCGAGGCCACCGGCGAAACCAGCGAGGAAGAAAAGAAAGTCCTCAACGACACCGACATCATGCAGGCCCACATCACGCCCGATCGCAAAGTGATCGATACCCCGTTGCTGCGCGCCGCCGTCCAACGCCTACAAGACTGGGCCGAAAAGCCCGAGGAGAGCTAACCGCTTGGCCACCCACGACAATTTGGCTTCGTTCGTCATGCGAAACCCGTGGCACGTTGAAATCAAACGGTTTTTTGGCTTCGTTTGGTAATTTCGACCCCACCGCCCATGGCCGACGCCGGGGCGAGGGGGCACTATGCGAATATCCGTAGGACGACAGGGAAACAGGGGACAAGACAGACAATGGGCCAACCCGCGACCTGGCAAGACCACGACGAACACCCGCTCACCGCGGAAACCCTTCAGGCGTTGTTCGACAACGACATCCCGGTCGTCCGCATCAAGAACTTCGCGAGCGCCGACGAATGCGCCGACTTTGCCGCCGCTATTCAGTGGGGCATCGACAACGACATCATGCGCTACTACTCGGTCAAGCCGCGCGTCGGCTACATCGGTACCGCGCAGGTCGAATACCGCTGGGGCCACGAACGCGACGCCTATTTCGTTGCCGTCAAACAGGCCTGGGAAGATTGGCACAAGGTCGTTGCCCGCACGTGGGATCCGCAAGAACGCCTGATGCAAACCTTGCGCGAGGTCTCGGGCCACGACGCGCGCATCGCCGAAGAACCCGGCCACGGCAAATTGTTTTCCGGCATCATCCGTAAAGCGTCCAACGGCATCGGCCGCCACGTCGACTACGCGCCGATCAACACGCCCGACTACGCGATCTCTGCGATCGACGGGCAACTCGGATGGAACCTGTTCGTCGAATCGCCGGGCGAGGGCGGCGTCACGACCATCCATAACCGGCCCTGGAACGTGACCCCCGAAGAAGGCAAAGACACGCCGATGAGCTACGGCCTCGACGACAGCCACGTCGCGGGCGCCGAAAGCGTGTCCTACGCCCCTGTCACCGGCGATGTCGTCCTGTTCAACAGCCGCAACCCCCACGAGGTTTCCGCCGGCGCCCCCGGCGGCGGCGACCGCCTCCAAATCGGTTCCTTCATCGGTCGCCTCCCGGGCGGCGACATGGTGCTGTGGTCATGACAACATCCCCCTCAACCAAAATTCGCGAAACCCTCGATCATCCGGTGATCGACGGCGACGGTCACTTGGTCGAAACCCCGCCCGTGCTGCTCGATTACTTGCGCCAAGCCGGCGGCCAAAGCCTGGCCGACGACTACCTCACGCGCATGAAGAAAGGCGCCTGGGGCACCTGGTCGACGCTGACGCCCGAGGAACGCCAAGAGCGTGGCGTGATCCGCCCGCCGTTCTGGGCGATGCCCGCACACACCTACGATCGCGCCACGGCCCTCTTGCCCAACTTGCTGCGCGCACGCCTCGATGATTTCGGCGTCGACTTCATGGTGGTGTTCCCCACCGTCGCCATCCCGTTCATCTCGGGCGCGATCGAAGACGACCTGCGCCGCGGCATGTGCCGTGCGATCAACCTGATGTACGCCGATGTGTTTTCGGACCACAAGGATCGCATGGCACCCGCCGCCGCAATCCCGACGCACACCCCCGAAGAAGCCATCGAAGAACTCGACTTTGCCTGCGGCACGCTCGGGCTCAAGGCCGCGATGATCGCGGGCACCGTGCAACGCCCGTTGCACGCGGTCGAAAAGATCGCCCCCGAACTCGGCGCGCACGCCTTCTGGGTCGATCCGCTCGCGCTTGATTCGGCCTACGACTACGACCCCGTGTGGGCCAAGTTCGCCGGGCTCGGCGTCGCCCCATCCACCCACAACAACACGATGGGGTGGGGGATGCGGCGCTCGGGCTCGAACTTTGTCTACAACCACATCGGCCACTTCGCCGCCGCCGGCGAAGCCTTTGCCAAAGCGTTGTTCCTTGGCGGGGTCACCCATCGCTTCCCCGACCTCAAGTTTTGCTTTCTCGAGGGCGGCGTCGGTTGGGCCGCCAATCTCTACAACGACCTGTGCGAACATTGGGAAAAGCGCAACATGGCGGCCTTGCGCGCCAACCTCGACCCCAGCGCGGTCGACCGCGCGCAAATGCGCGCTTTGTTCGAAGAATACGGCAACGCGCAATACCAAGGTCACGCCGCCGAAATCGAAAAGGGCTACGACCATCCCTTGATGGCGCCGACCGGTGAAGAGCCCGAACCCAGTGATGATTTCGCCGCCTGCGGCATCGCGAAGGGCCGCGATATTTACGACCGCTTCGTCCCCAACTTCTATTTCGGCTGCGAGGCCGACGACCGCATGGCCGCCACCGCCTTCAACCCGCGGCTCAATCATTTCGATGCGCGCCTCAAGGCGATGTTCGGCTCCGACGTCGGCCACTTCGATGTGCCCGACATGACCCAAGTCTTGGCCGAAGCCTTTGAACTCGTCGAACACGAACTCATCACCCAAGACGATTTCCGCGACTTCACCTTCACGAACGTCGCCGAACTCCACGCCTCGATGAACCCGGACTTCTTCAAAGGCACCGTGGTCGAACACGACGTCGCCAAATTGATGGCGTCACGGTAGGCCGCCCGGTCATGCGCCACCCGTGTCACGCATCGGCGTGCGTTTATGCACGCCCAGGCAACACGCCATGACCGAAGAGATTGCGCAGCCCGAACGTCTGATGGCGCGGCCCGATTTCCGCGCCGTCATGCTCGCCATCGTCATTACCGGCGCGGGGCAGACCTTCTACTTCGCCATCATGCCGCCGCTCGGGCGCGAGCTCACGTTCAGCGAGTTGCAGATCGGCGCGATCATTTCCTTTGCGTCTTTCGCCTATGTCTTTGCCGCGCCCATCTGGGGCCGGCTTAGCGACTTCTGGGGCCGCCGACCGATCATCTTGTTCGGTCTGACCTGCTACATCCTCTTCACGACATTAATCGGGCTCACCGCGCAATTGGGCCTCGCCGGCATCCTCAGTGCCGGCACCGTATTCGCGGTCATGGTGATCTTCCGTGTGTTGTTCGCCACCACGGCCGCCTCGATGTTCCCGGTGATCTTCGCCTACGTGGCCGACAAAACCTCGCGCGCCACCCGCACCCACGGCTATGCCATCCTCGGCGCCGCGATGGGCTTTGGCACCATCATCGGTCCGGCAGCCGCGGCCTTGCTCGGTCGGATCAGTCTTATCCTGCCGTTCTATGTGGCCTCGGGTCTGGTGGTCGGCGTGCTGATCTTGGTGTGGCGCACCATCGACCACAGCAAACCGACCAAGGTCGAAAACGTCGGGCGGCGCTTCTTCATTCGCCCCCCGGCGCGCCTGTTCCCGCTGCTGCTGATCGGCGGCATGATCTACGCCACGCTCGCCGCGATGCAGCAGGCCACGGGCTTTCGCGTGCAGGACACGCAAGGCCTCAACGCCGCCGATACGGCCACCTTCGTCGGGATCGCGCTGATGATCTCCTCGGTGATGGCCGTGTCGATGCAAGCGGGCCTCATTCAGTGGCTCAAGTGGCCCCCTAAGCGGCTTCTCGTCGTTGGGGCGCTGGCCGCACTTGCCGGGGGGTTGCTCCTCACCACAACCGAGAATTATTGGCTGATTGTCGTCGGCGTCGGTCTCTTGGGCGCGGCGTTCGGCATGATGAACCCGGCCTACACCGCGGCCCTCACGCTCTCGGCCGAACCGGGTGAGCAGGGCGCGGTTTTGGGGTTGAACGGGACCGTGCAGGGCTTGGGCTTCACCATCGGCCCACTGATCGGTGGCGGCCTTTATCAGGTCGCGCCGACGCTGCCCTACTGGTGCATTGCAGGTTTTGCCGCCGTCAGCTTGACCACGGCGTTGTTGATCCGGATGCCTGATCCGACGGCCTAGTTCACGCTCACCGTGAAGGTCAGAATTTCGCCGTAGTTGGTGGCCGCACCCAGCAAGGTCGCCGTACCGTCGTAAGAAACATCTGCCGTATACACCTCGCCGCCGATGCCCGAAGAACTCGTCCTTTGGACAAAGGTCCCGGTGTCACCGGAGAACCCGATCGGCGTGCCGTCGCGGTAGAAGGTAAAGTTCAGGCTGTCGGTCGTCGTCGTGCTGTAGAAACACGGTGCCGCGCAATCGCCGTTGGCGACGTTGCTGGAACGGACGGCGACCTGATACCCCGCGGCGTTGTTGGTCACCACGGTCACGTCCGCCACTTTCAGGACCGGTTGGTTGAGCGATAGGTCGAGGTTGCTCGCCGCCGGCGTCGGGGCGACGTCGATGTTCAACGTCAGTTGCACACTACCGCCCAGGGTCAGGTTCGCCACGGTCGCGCCATAGGCGAGGGTCGCCGACAACACCAACAGCCAAAACAGCGTGACCAGCACCTCGGGCCCGCGCCACCACGCGGGTTGAACCCAGGCGTCGCGGTCGTCGCGTGCGGCTTTGGCAGCAAATGTGTGACTTGTTGTCATGCTGGAAATATGCGCCGAAAAACATCTTTAGTCGTTGATTCGAAGCAACAATTTTGGGTTGTCCCCAACGGGCTCGTGCGGTCTTGCTCCAGGGGTTGAAGGGTAACGGCCTACGACGTCTGCGACCTACAGTTGGGTGCGCTAAATCGTGCGCGCCAGCACCGCGGCATCGCGTGTCGCGGCCCAAATCGAGCGTGGCGCGATGCAGTCCCCCACCGCCAGCGCATCATCCGGCACCGCGCGTGCGCGGGTCCCTGTCGCCATCACAACGGCATCGAACGGCCCGAGCGTATCGCCCCCGTGCACTGTCGCAACGCCATCGATCACGGACTCGACCAGCGTATTCGGGTGCACCGTAATCCCGGCGCTGCGAATACGGGCCGCCACGTCCAACGATTCGACATAAAGATCGAGATCGGGCGCACCCAAGGCGGTTTCCGACGTGGTCACGGTCACGGCCGAAACATCGGTCGACGCCGCCAAGGTTTCGCACAACGATACGGCGGGCCAACCACCTTCCTCATCGATCACCAACACATTGCCCGACACCGCAGCGACGCCGGCCAAAATGTCGCGGCCATGCGGCAGCCCGTCCGTGCCCGGAATACCGTCGCGCAGATGCGGTCGGATGCGCCAGATCTGTGTCGGTCCGGGCGCCGCGCCGACAGCCCAGACCACGTCGTCCGCCTGCGGCACGTTGGCGGCGTCCACTGTCGCGTTTAGATGGACCCGTACTTGGAGGCGTTGCAGTTCGTTCTCCCACCAAGTGATGGCCGGCAACATCTCCTCACGATGCGGCGCCTCGGCCGCCCATCGCATCTGCCCACCAAGCCGGGAAGCAGCTTCATGGAGTTCGACGCGATGCCCGCGCAAGGCGGCGACACGCGCCATCTCCATGCCTGCGGGCCCGCCGCCAACCACGGCAATGTGTTTCGGCGTGGCGGCTGGTTCGATCGCCGCCGTCTCGGTCTCACGGCCCGCCACCGGGTTGATGATGCACGTCCCGGGTTGGCCGCGGGTGACAAAGCCGAGGCAGCCTTGATTGCACGTCATGCAGGGGCGGATTTCAGCTTCTCGGTCTTCCTCGAGCTTTTTCACCCACTCCGGTTCGGCGATCCATGTCCGCGCCATTGCGATTAGATCGGCCTGGCCTGATGCCAGCATCGCTTCGGCTTCTGATGCCGTCCTAATCCGCCCCGCCACGATGATCGGGACGTCGATGTGTTTCTTGAAGATCGCCCCTTCGTCGGCAAGCTGCGGGCGCGGGAAGGTCATCGGCGGGATCGAGCCGCCCATGGACCAATGCGACCCGGTGATCAGACTCACGTAGTCGACCAGCCCCCGTTCGGCGAGGTATTGCATGCAGGCGGTCGAGTCTTCGATATCGAAATCTTCAGGATCGGTCGGGATTTGATGCGCCACCGACGTACGCACCCCCACCGTAATCTTGTCGCCCGCGGCCTCGCGTACGGCTTCCAAGGCTTGCACAACGATCCGCATCCTGTTTTCCAAGCTGCCGCCGTATTCATCGTCGCGCCAGTTGATCCGGTGCGACATGAAATTACCCAGCAAATAGTCCGTCGCGGTTTGCACCTCGATCACGTCGACGCCGGCCTCGCGGCACCGGCGCGCGGCCTCTCCATAGCCGCGGACGATCTCGCCGATGTCTTTCACGGTCATGATTTTCGGCGTCTCGCGCGCTCGAAACGATGGAATGGGGGAGGGCGCAACAGCAAAGGGCGACCCACCCCGGTGCTGCACATTGTGCCCGCCATGCCACAGAATAATCGACAACGCGGCACCTGCGGCGTGCACTTCTTCGGCCGCCTTGGCCAAGGCGGGCGTCGCGGCATCCGTGATCACCGAAGCGGAAGAAAACGAATTCAATGTCGTTTCGTGCATCGGGGCCGACTCGATGCCCACCAAGCCCGCACCGCCTTTTGCACGGGCCACCAAATAGGCGCGATAGCGATCCGACACGCCGGGTTCAAAGTGCGACAACCCCATGCTGTGGCCGGGGATCACGGTGCGGTTGCGCAGCCGCGTCGGTCCCAGGTCGAAGGGCGACAAAAGGTTGGGGTATTGATCCGTGGCGCTGGTCATCGCGGGCCTCCCTCTAGCCCCGCGATCTTAGACCATCGGCATTCGTCGCGTCGTCGCTATTCGCGGGTTGGCGTCTTACTTCGTGGCGCCGTAGTAGAACTTCAGCCCACCGCCGCGGTCCGATCCCATGATCTTCTTGGGGTCGACGGCAACATGGTCGCTGGTGCCGGCGGAAGCCGCGGCGCCCGGGGCAAAGGTCTGAAAGACGTTGCCGCGAGAAAACCCTGCGCCGACCGCGAGGTCTTCGAGGTCGAGGTCGTGAACCGTGCCCCAGAACGGTTCGTTGTTGTTGTAGGTGTCCCAGTCGTGGGTGAAGGCTTTGAACAGGTCCATGCCTTCGAATTGCGGCTGCTCGGCGTGCACCATCACGCCGCCCTTGCGCAACACCCGATGGCATTCGCCGATGATGTTGTGGATGGCTTGGTGTGCGGTTTCGTGCAGTAGCGCGTTGGTGACGACGAGATCGAACGAGCCGTCCTCGAACGTCGTCTTTTCGGCGTTCTGTTGGCTGAAATGAATCGTCGCGCCCATCGCTTCGGCACGGGCGTGGGCATAGCGCAACAATGCGGCGCCGATATCGACCGCGTGAATCTCGGCGTCGAGATAGCCACGGCTCAAGACCGAGGCTGTCGCCCCCGTCGTGCAGCCCAGTTCCAGAATGCGGCGCGGCTGTAGGTCGGGAAATCGCGCTTGAAGAAAGCGCAAGACTGACAACCCCGACCCCTCCATGTGCGGCCCCAGCAAACCATCGGTGTAGATGAACGCACCCCGGTCATAAAGCGCCCCAGAGAAGATGTCGCCGTCGGCGAGATCGGTCGCGTAGCCGCCCGGCATGGCATGATGATCGTTGTGGCCGATGTAGTTCGGCATCGCCAGCTCGGGGTCGAGTGTCAGCGTGCTCCGCGTCTTGCCGCGTGTCAGCTTTTGCGCATTGTCGCGCAGCGTGTCCCATTGGCGTTCGATGCTTTCGCCCACCGAATCCCACAGCATTTCCTGGGTAGTGCGCTGCAGCGCGCTGGAAACTTGGTACTGGGCGTCGCGCGCCATAGCGTGGCGAAGCTCATGCCGGTCGCGGGGCGTACGGCCCTCGCGTTTCTCGAAAGCGGGTCCAACGCGGCGCTCGTAGGCCACGCGATTGCCGGGGACGACCGAACTCAGAACATGTTTGGAAAACCCAAAGACAAAGTCTTGTCGGGCGGCTTCGTCGTGGCTCGCCTCAGGTAATACGCCGTGCTGCGCTTGTTTCACCGCCATGGGGTCCTCCGAGCTTGGCTGCGGGAAAGTGTGCCAAACCTAAGGTGTGGTCACAACCGGTGCGGCTTTGGGTGCTTCGTGTGTACCTTTTCGGCAGCAATGATCGAACCTTCGCTATGATGCGCTGTCACGGCCCAAGGACCGAACATGCCGCCACACCCGCACTACCCCGCGCTCTTCAGCCCCCTCCGACTCGGCCCGGTGGCATTGAAAAACCGCGCCACCATGGCGGCCCACGGAATGCGCTTGGGCGACGACAGCGGCGCGATCAGCCCACGCCACCAGGCCTATATCGCGGCACGGGCGAAAGGCGGCGCCTCTTTGGTCAGTGCCTCGTCGCTCCCGGTCCATCCGACCAGCCAAACCTTTGCCGGCCTCCAGATCCGCATCGCCGGCGACGATCTTCTGCCCAGCCTCACCGCCACCGCCGATGCGGTCCACGCCGCAGGCGCCAAGCTCGCGGTTACGCTGTGGCATGGTGGGTACAACGTCACCTGGCTGGCCGGCCGCGCCGCGGTCGGCCCCTCGGCGGTGGCGAATTCGATGGGGCAGGTGCCCAAGGCACTCAGCGTCGTGGAAATCGAAGAACTTATCGAGGCCTATGGTGCCGCGGCGGCGCGGTGCCGTGAGGCGGGCGTCGATGTTCTCGAAGTGCAAACCTCGACCGACTATTTGTTGGGCTCGTTTCTGTCGCCGGTGCTCAATCGGCGCACCGACGACTATGGCGGGTCGTTCGATAACCGCCTGCGTATCGTGCGCGCGGTTTTGGAATCCGTGCGCAACGCCGCGGGTGCCAACCTTGCGGTCGGCATTCGCACCTCGATCGCACACCATATGCCGGGCGCAGACGAAGACTACGATGCGGCGGCCTCGCTCAAGACGGTTACGGCACTCCAGCAAGACGGGTTGCTCGATTACGTCTCGTTGATGTCGGGGTCTTACCGGGCCGCGACCCACACGATCCCAACCATGGCGCAGCCGCGCGCGTCTCTCGCTGAACCGGCGCGCACGTTTTCCGAAGCGCTCGATATCCCGGTCATTGTCGCCAACCGTGTCCGCACGGCCAAAGAAGCCGAATCCATGATCGACAGCGGCGCGGCCGCTGCCGTCGCGATGGCGCGGACCTGGATTGCCGAGCCCGATTGGGCACGCAAATACGAAGCGGGCGAGGACGCGCAGGTCCGGCCCTGTGTGTCGTGCAGCCAGGCCTGCCAAGGGTTCCTCGCGCGCGGTCTGCGCGTGTCGTGCATCGGCAACCCCTTTGCCGGGCGCGAGGTCGAGTTTCCGTCGCTCGGTAAGGCGGACACCGGCCAACGCATCGCGATCATCGGCGGGGGCCCGGCGGGCATGGAGGCGGCGCGCCTCGCCGCCGTGCGTGGTCACGACGTCAGTTTGTACGAAGCATCGGCGGCGCTGGGGGGGCAATTGGCTTGGGCCGCCGCTGCGCCTTACCGGGCCGAAATGGGGTTGTTGGTCGACTGGTGGACCGCCGAACTCAAACGGCTCGGGGTGACCGTCGCGTTCAATCACGTGGTTGCCGCGGACGAACCACCTGCCGCCGACAAAGTTATCTGGGCCATTGGCGCGGAGCCCTCTCAAAGCGCGGTCGGCAAGCTGCGCCCTGCGTTATTCGACGGTATTCCCGGTGCAGTCGGTCTTGCCCATGGGCGCGACATCTTGGCCGGCACGCGCGAAGCGACCGGTCGTGTGCTGGTCATCGACGAAGAGGGCGGGTGGCCCGCGGTTTCGCTGGTCGAAACGCTTGTGGGTCAGGCAGGGGTGTCATCGGTCACCGTGGCGACAACCGAGTATCAATTCGGCCTTGCCGAACTTTCGGTCACGCGCGAGCTTTCCGAAGTGATGGCGCGCCTACGCGAGACCGGTGTCCGCGTCGTCCCTGGTGTCACGGCGACGCATGTCGGCGAAGGGATCGCTGTTTTCGGCGATGGTCCGCGCCTAGGCCGGTTCAACACCATCGTGCTGTCGACGGGAACGTCCTCACGCCCGATCCCCGACGGCGCGCTGGCCGTCGGCGACTGCGTGGCGCCGCGCTCGATTTGGGCGGCGACAAACGATGCGCTGAACTTGGTCGGCGCCCTCTAGGTTACTTCCGGCCGAGCACGAAGTAGCACGCGCCGCCCGACACGGTACGGGCCGCTTCGGCACCGACTGCTTCGTCGGCATAGGCGTTCCGCGTGGATCCCTCGGGCCAGCCGGCCTCGACCGCATACGCGGCCAAGTCCATCGACCGCATCTGCGTAATGAACGGCTCGGCGTTGTAGTGCGTATCCCAATCCGGAATCAGCCGGTCGATCGGGTGGTCCATATCGCGGAAGGGGGTGCCGTCGTTGTGCAACATCAGCCCGCCGGGTTTCAGCAGCCGATAGGATTCGGCAAAGATGCCGCGTAATGCCGCGCGCGAGGTTTCATGGATCATCGCGTGCGAGGCAATGATGTCGAAGAAGCCGTCGGGGAAGTTAGTGTGTTCGGCGTCCTGTTGGCTGAAGTGAATCGCGTACCCCAAGGCTTCGGCGCGGGCATGCCCGTAGCGCAGCGATGTCGATGCGACATCGACCCCATAGACCTCGGCATCCGGGAAAGCCTCTTTCCACCCGACCGTGGATTGCCCGATCGTGCAGCCCATTTCCAGGATTCGCTTAGGCTTCATGTCGGGGTAGGTGATCTTCACCCAATCCGCGACCTGCTTGCCCAGCTTATCCATTTTCGGCCCGAGCAAGCCGTTGGTGTTCATGTAGGTCGTCCGCTCGTACTCGGCGCCAGCATACACGTCGTCGCGGGTGAGCTCAGTGTGGTACCCACCGGGCTTGAGATGGATGTCGACGTCGACATAGCCCGGCACTTTGACGCTGGGGTCGAGCATGAGCGAGCCAAGCTTGCGGTTGTTTTGGCGGTAGGCATTCGATTTGGCGATCAAGGTATCGAGTTGCCGCTCAACCGTCGGGCCCACCGCTTCGCAGGTCCATTCGCGCGCCAGGCGTCGCAGACTGCTCCACATCTGACCCTGCGGCTCGGCGAGAACTGCCTTGCGTTGGTCCTGAACCCGCATGTCGCCGCCGTCACGCGGTTTTAGTTTTTTGTCGTAGAGCGCGTAATTGCCCTGGTGATAGGTCCCGTTGATCTGCCAGATGTACTCCTGCACGAAGCGTTCTCTGGCGTAGGCGTCATGATCCGGATCGGCCATCATGTCGTGGCGGGCTTGGCCTCCAAGGTCTTCGGTCTTCATGGTGCGCTCTCCCATCTCTGTCTGGCGCCAGTATAACGGGTGTTGTACACTGTTCGTTCAGCATTTTGCGGGGCTTGGAATTGTACGGTCGACCTGGAGTCGTACCGAAGAGAAGAGGTGTATCGTGGCCAAAAGTGAGACAAAACGGCGCGGGACAGGGGCCGCCAAGGCGGGGAGCGGCGCAAAGCGCACGCGCCAAACCCAGAAAAAGGGCACCAAGGCCGCCACCAACGGGTCGGGTAAAGCCAACGGGGCCAAAGCCCACGCGAACGGCAATGGTGCTGCGATCATCGCTGCGGTCGAAGATGTGCCTGC
>CALJDF010000236.1 GCA_938023835.1 uncultured Alphaproteobacteria bacterium | reverse complement strand
AATCAATTGGGCATCGTCCGATGCGGCCTGCAGCAGGTTTTGGTGCGCGTCGATGTCGGCGAGGCGGAAATCCGGGAGGCCGCTCTGTCGCGTCCCCAAAACCTCGCCCGCGCCGCGCAAACGTAGGTCCTCTTCGGCAATCCTGAAGCCATCGTCGGTTTCTCGCATGATCGCGAGGCGCGCTTGGGCGGTTTCGCCAAGCGGCTGGGCGTAGAGCAAGAGGCACGTGGATTGTTGCGCCCCGCGACCGACGCGGCCCCGCAACTGATGGAGTTGGGCCAAGCCGAACCGCTCGGCATGCTCGATGACCATAACTGTTGCCTCGGGCACATCGACGCCCACCTCGATGACAGTGGTAGCGACGAGAATGTCGAGATCACCTGCGGCGAAGCGGGCCATAACGTCATCGCGTTCCGCACCTTTCATTTGGCCATGGGCGAGACCGACGCGGTCTCCGAACCGTTTCCGAAGGTCTGCGGCCCGGTCTTCTGCGGCTGCGAGGTCGACAAGTTCGGATTCCGAGACCAGGGGACAGACCCAATAGACACGGGCGCCGCCAGCGATTGCGCGCCGCATCGACTCGGCCACCTCATCGAGCCGCGCCATCGGGATCGTCCGTGTGTCGACCGGTTGCCGTCCCGGCGGTTTGCCCAGGATTCGAGAAACGTCCATGTCGCCGTACGCCGTCAGCGCGAGGGTGCGCGGGATGGGCGTCGCCGTCATCAAGAGCGTGTTCGTATCGCCGGTGCTAGCGTTCGTTTTTGTCGCGAGCAACAGCCGCTGGTGAACGCCAAATCGATGCTGTTCGTCGATGACCGCGAGCCCCAGGTTCTTGAACGCAACTTCCTCCTGGAAGAGGGCATGCGTTCCGATGGCAATCTGGATCGTCCCATCGGCCAGCTCACTTAGGAGTTTTTCGCGCGGTTTGCCTTTTTCGCGGCCGGTCAGGAGCGCGATTCTAGCTCCGCTCGGCGCCGCGAGTTCTTGTAGAACCTTGTAGTGCTGCCGAGCCAATAGTTCGGTTGGGGCCATGAGGGCGGCCTGGCGCTGGCTTTCGACTGCAATCAAGATCGCAATCAGGGCCACCACGGTCTTGCCGCTGCCGACGTCGCCTTGCAGCAGTCGCAGCATGCGATCGGACGAAGCAAGGTCGGTGGTGATTTCCTCGATCGCCTCGCTTTGCGAGTCGGTAAGCGTGAAGGGGAGGGCGTCCAGGACCGGGTTACGCAGCTCCCCCGTGCCCTTCAGGGGTTCTCCGCGGGTTCGCCGCGTCCGTTGGCGGACCAGGGCGAGGGCCAACTGGTTCGACAGAAGCTCGTCGTAGGCGAGGCGCTGGCGAGCGCGGGCGGTGGGCTCCAGGTCGGTCAATTCTTTTGGCGCATGAGCGGCGTGTAACGCGCCATGCCAACTCGGCCATTGATGTTGCGACAGCATTGGCGCATCAAGCCATTCGGGAAGCTCCGGCGCATGTTTGAGCGCTGCGGTAATGGCTTTTAGGAGGGGTTTCGAAGTCAAACCGGCTGTCAGCGCGTAGGTCGGTTCCACACCGATAACGTTCACGGCATCTTCTGACTTGGCGATCCAATCGGGGTGCGACATCTGGCGCTCGGCGCCATAGCTTTCCACCCGTCCACTGACGATGCGGGTCTCACCTTCGGGCAGTTGCGCCTTGAGGTAATCGGGTCGGGCGTTGAAGAAGGTCAGGGTGATGAAGCCGGTCTCATCCGAGCACCGCACCTTGTAGGGCAGGCGCCGGGTTGGGGCCGGTGCATGTGCGTCCACCCGCACCGTCAGGGTTGCGATGACGCCCTCTGGCGCTTCTGCGACCTTGGGTGCAAAACGCCGATCGATCAGCCCGGTGGGCAGATGCCAACACAGGTCGACGATGCGCTCGCCGGCGACCTTGGCGATGAGCGCGCCAATCTTGGAGCCGACGCCCGCAAGTGTCGTAACCGGCTTGAAGAGGGGAAAGAGTATTTCCGGACGCTGGGCCACCGTTCAGGGGCTCTTGTTCGGGGGAAGGTGCGACCTTAGCTTAGGCATCTGATAGACACCACACCCCGTACCATCGCGGCTCGGGGCTTTGGTTCTTTGTGTTGGGAGTATCGACATCGACGACGACGCGACGGCCAAGCGGCGCAAACGGCTCGCCTTCAGGAGCTGGCACCGCGGGACTCAGGAAGGGGATTTGTTGCTCGGCCGGTTCGCCGATCGCCATTTGGCGACCATGGATGCTCAGGCGCTGACCGAATTCGAGGCCGTGCTCGAAGTACCCGAGCCCGATCTCTTGGCTTGGTATATGGGGCAAGCCGAGGTTCCAGAGGAACAACTGAGCCCCACCTTATCTCTCATACTTGACTTTAAGGTGTACGATTAACTCTCTGAATAATTTCGATTTTGAAGGGATTCATTCGCTTGTCGTGAACGGTGCACCGCCCGGGATGGACGCGCAGGTTCTGGCCGACCTCGTGCGCGCCGACAAGGCGCGGCGGATCGTTTTTGTCGCTCGTGACGGTGATCGACAAGCCGCCCTCGCGGATGCCCTGCGGTTCTTTGCGCCAGACCTAACCGTGGTCGTCTTCCCGGCCTGGGACTGCTTGCCCTACGACCGTGTGTCCCCAAACCAGGACGTCGTGGCGGCGCGTATGGCGGCGTTGACGGTCCTGGCGACGCTGGCGCCTGACGCGCCCGTCGTTGTCGTGGCGACGGTGAATGCTCTCTTGCAGCGGGTGCCGCCGCGCGAGGGGGTCTTGGAGGCTTCGTACGTCGTGCGTCCCGGGGGGCGGCTCGCGGTGCCGGATTTCACGGACTATCTGATTCGCCACGGGTATTCGCGTGTTGGGACGGTGCGAGAGCCGGGCGAGTTCGCTGTTCGCGGCGGCATCATGGATGTGTTTTCGCCGGGCGCCGAGGAGCCCATTCGTCTCGACCTTTTCGGCGACGAAATGGAAGCGGTTCGAACCTTCGACCCGCTGACCCAAGTTTCGAATCGCAAGCTGAGCGAACTGCGGCTCGAAGCCGTAGGCGAATTCCCGTTCGACCGGCCAGCGATTGAGCGTTTCCGCAACCAATATCGCCAACGATTTGGCGTACCGACGGACGGGGATCACCTGTATGTGTCGGTCAGTGAAGGGCGCCGGCATGCCGGTATGGAGCATTGGCTGCCGCTTTTTCATGAGTCGATGAGCACGTTGCTGGACTACGTTCCCGATGCGGTTCTCGCCTTGGATCATCTGGCTGATGATGCGGCGCAAGCCCGTCTTGAGACCATCGCGGACGCCTATGGCGCGCGGCAGGAGGTGCTGAAGGGGCGTTTCGATACCGCCACCGTCTACCGCGCCTTACCGCCGGATGAACTCTATTTGAGTGCAGACGAATGGCGCGACGCACAGAACGAGCGATCAACGCTATCGTTTGGTCAGTTCCGGGCGCCCGAGGGTGGTCATCAAGCCATCGAGGCCGGCGGCGTCGCGGGGCGGGATTTTGCCGCGGAACGGGCCCAGCCGGACGTTGACCTGTTCTGCGCGTTGCTCTCCCACGTTCGCGACCTCCAGAGCCAAGGCCGACGGGTTTTCGTTGCCAACTATTCAACCGGCACAATGGATCGCACCGAGCGATTGCTGGCCACGCACGAAGCCGGTGCGGTGGCGCGCGTCGACAGCCTGAACGAGGCAATTGTTTTGCCCGCCGATACCATCGCGCTGGCGGTATTGCCGCTAGAGCGTGGGTTCGTAACAGACACGCTCGCGATTCTGACGGAACAAGACATTCTCGGGGATACGCTCTCCCGTCGGGCGCGACGATCGTCCCGCAAGGCCGAGGCGTTCATCAGTGAAGTTTCGAGCCTGGAGCCGGGCGATTTCGTGGTGCACGTCGACCATGGCATTGGCCGCTACGACGGCTTGCAGACACTCGATGTGACCGGTGCACCGCACGACTGTGTGGCGCTGACCTACGCCGACAACGGACGGCTGTTTGTGCCGGTCGAAAACATCGAAGTTCTCTCGCGCTACGGCGGGGCTGAGTCGACGGCGGTTCTGGACCGGTTGGGCGGCACGGGCTGGCAGGCCCGCCGCGCCAAACTCAAGAAACGCCTCAAGGATATGGCCGAGGAACTGATCAAGGTTGCGGCGGCCCGAGTTGCTCGCAAAGGCGTGCCGGTAACGCCGCCGCACGGTGCCTACGAGGAGTTTTGCGCGCGGTTTCCATACGACTTAACCGACGACCAGCAAAGCGCCATGAACGAAATCATCGTCGACCTCGGCTCGGGGCGCCCGATGGACCGCTTGATCTGTGGCGACGTGGGGTTTGGCAAGACCGAGGTTGCCTTGCGCTCCGCCTTTATTACGGCGATGGCCGGGCATCAGGTTGCCGTCGTCGTCCCGACGACCCTTCTCGCACGCCAGCATTACGAAACCTTCCGCACGCGCTTTGCGGGCCTACCGGTCAACATCGGCCAGCTTTCGCGGATGGTTACAGGCAAACGGGCGACCGAAACCAAGAAAGGGCTTGCTGACGGGCGCGTGGATATCGTCATTGGCACGCACGCGCTTCTCGCCAAGGACGTCAAGCTACGTGATCTCGGATTGCTGGTTGTCGACGAGGAGCAGCATTTCGGTGTTGCCCACAAGGAACGGCTCAAACGCCTCCGTAACGAGGTTCACGTCCTGACCATGACGGCGACGCCAATCCCGCGAACGTTGCAGATGGCGATGTCAGGTTTACGCGAATTGAGCCTGATCGCGACCCCGCCGGTCGACCGACTGGCGGTGCGTACCTTTATCATGCCGTTCGACCCGGTGACCGTTCGAGAAGCCCTGTTGCGCGAGCATTTTCGCGGCGGGCAATCGTTCTATGTCTGTCCGCGGGTGGCTGATTTGGGCGAGGCCCAGGCCTATCTGCGCGAGCATGTGCCGGAAGTGAAATTCGCGGTGGCGCATGGCCAGATGAACGCGGGCGATCTCGATACCGTCATGCAAACCTTTTATGATGGCGGCTATGACGTTCTGATTTCTACTAATATCGTTGAGTCCGGGCTTGATGTGCCCTCGGCCAACACGATGGTGATCCATCGAGCCGATATGTTCGGCCTCTCGCAGCTGTATCAATTGCGGGGGCGGATCGGGCGCTCAAAGGTCCGGGCCTACGCCTATCTCACGGTGCGACCGGGCACGGTACCGACCGCACAGGCGCAAAAGCGCCTCGAAGTGATGCAAACATTGGATCAACTCGGCGCGGGGTTCACCCTCGCCAGCCACGACCTCGACATTCGCGGAGCCGGCAATCTGCTGGGCGAGGAGCAGAGCGGTCACATCCGCGAGGTCGGTATCGAGCTATTCCAAGAAATGCTGGAAGAGGCGGTGGCAACGGCGCGTCACGGTACCGATGGCACGGCGGATTACGGGCAGTGGTCGCCGCAGATCAACCTTGGCACATCGGTGTTGATCCCGGAGCGTTTTGTCGAGGACCTCGATACGCGGCTCGGGCTTTACCGACGCCTCAGCCGGTTGGAAACGTCGGGCGAAATTGATGCTTTTGGCGCGGAACTCATCGATCGGTTCGGCGCATTACCGGCCGAGGTCGAGCATTTGCTCGAGGTTGTGAAGGTTAAAGCAGGGTGCCGCTTGGCCGGGATCGAAAAACTTGAGGCAGGGCCACGGGGCGCCACCGTGACATTCCGCAAGAACCGATTCGACAACCCGGCGGGCCTCGTTGCGTTTATCAGTCGCCATGCCAACACAGCGAAGCTACGCCCCGACCATACGCTGGTTTACGGTCGTGATTGGTCTGAGGAAGCCGAGCGCGTGCGCGGCGTCCAACATCTCGTGCAGAACTTGGCGGTGCTTGTGGCTCAGTCGCCTGCGGCGGTCGCCGGTTCTGAGTCACCTGCCGCCTGATCCTCGTCGACCTTCGCAAAGACCTGGAGGAAGACATCGGCGGTTTGCGCGCCCTGAATAGCGTATTTGTTGTCGATGATGAAGGTCGGCACCCCGGAGATGCCCATTTGCGAGGCATATTGCGCCTCGGCGCGCACAGCCTCGTCGTCCGTGTCGCCAGACAACCGTTCACGAACCCTGTCGGCGTCCATGCCGGCTTCGGCTGCGGCTGCGGCGAGGGTCTTGGTATCGCCGATATCTTCGTTGTCGATGAAGTAGCGCCGAAACAGTATTTCAGTCAGCGCGTTTTGCTGCTCGGTGTCCCGCGCCCAGCGGAGCACACGATGCGAATCGATGGTGTTGGGGACACGATTCATCGAATTGAACTTGAACCCGATCCCCGTGGCCTCGCCGGCTTCGTCTAGCGCGCCAAGCATTTGCTCAGGGTAGGTTTCGGTGCCGAACTTCTCCCGCAGGTAATCCTTGCGGTCGACGCCCTCTTTGGGCGTTGTCGGGTTGAGTTGATAGGGATGCCAGACGATCTCCACGTCGAGATCCGGCCGCTCGGCAAGGGCGGCCTCGAGCCGCCGTTTACCCACGAAACACCAGGGACAAATGGTGTCCGATACAATATCAATCTTCATGATGGCCGTAGTATACGGCTAAAGCGCATCGGTGCGAGCGCGCCGCAGTCAATCTGCGGAGAGCGTAAGGCGACTCAATGGAGGAGCGGTTTCTGTGGCAGACGACGTTTTGAAGGGCAAGAGAGCCTTGGTGACCGGTGCGTCCAGCGGTTTAGGCGCGCGGTTCGCCGAGATTCTCGCGGCGGATGGGGTGGAGGTCTTGGTGGCGGCTCGTCGCACCGACCGCTTGAGCAGCTTGGTGGCATCCATTCAGGCCGCAGGCGGCACGGCACAGGCCGTTGAATTGGATGTGACGGACTCGGCCAGCATCGCATCGGCTGTCGCGAATGCGTTCGACGGTGGCGGCGTGGACATCTTGGTAAACAACGCCGGCATTTCGATCGAGAAGCGCATCACGGATTTCACCCTCGACGACTATGATCGATTGATGGGCACCAACCAGCGCGGCGCATGGCTGGCGGCGCAAGCCGTCGGCAAAGGCATGATCGACCGCGCAAAGGGCGGGAAAATCGTCAATATTGCGTCTGTCCTGGCGAGCAGCGTTCTGCCGGGTCTTTCGCTTTACAGTATGTCGAAGGCGGCGGTCATACAGATGACGCGGTCCATGGCGCTTGAATGGGCGCGCTTTGACATTCAAGTGAACGCTATTGCGCCGGGCTATATCGAAACCGAGATCAACACCGGTCATTTCAATTCCGAGGCCGGACAAATGCAGATCGCCAAGCTGCTCCGTAAGCGGGTTGGACATCCGCCCGACCTCGACGGTGCGCTCCGGCTGTTGGTGTCGCCGGATTCAAATTTCCTAACCGGCTCGACGATTACTGTCGATGATGGCCAGACGCTGCGCGGTCTTTGACTTCGTCTAGCTCAACGGCGTCATGACGATTTTCTGGAACGCCGGACGTTCTTTGAGGCGCGCGTACCAGGCATCGAGGTTGGGGAGCGGGTTTCGCTTGATCGGAAGTTCGTAGCGGCGCCAGGCGAAGACGCCGGCTGGAATATCGCCCGCGCTGAACGCGTCGCCAGCGACAAACGGTGTCTTGGCCAGTTGGGCATCGAGAACCGCCCACTCGACCTCAAGCACGTCGCTGGCTCGGGCGATCGCGTCGTTGTCGCGCTTCTCGGGCGGTGTCCGCAAAAGGCCGATAATGACGGTCGGGAAGGGTCCCCACAGATGGCTGTTCGACCAATCCATCCATTGATCCGCGAGGGCGGCCTGGCGGGCGTCGGTGGGCCATAGCTTGCCCCTGGTGTCGAGGCCGGCGAGGTAGCGGGTGATCGCGTTGGATTCCCAAAGGATGAACCCATCGTGGTCGATGACGGGAATTTTGCCGTTGGGATTGAAGGCCCGAAACGCCGGATCGTCCAGTCCGCCGAACGGTCCGCCGACATCGATTTGCTCGCAGTCCATGCCGAGTTCTTCGGCGGCCCAAAGTGCTTTTTGTACGTTGGACGACGTGTTGCGGCCCCAGATTTTCAACATGTTAATCTCCCTGATTTACGAGGTTTCTAGGCGGTGGCGCAGAGCACTAAAATCCCCGCAATTTAGGCAAAATTTGATCTAATTCAGGAGGTTAGTTTTGCTTGACGATCCTGCATCCAAGCCCCACCTTTGGGGAGTTCTTAGCATGTGAACCTTGTTTTGTTAGGAACGAATACACCGGTTTGAGCGCAAAGCGCAGGACGCGCGGGTGCGATAGGAAGTCGTTGGCCGACCAACCGGACTGGAGAGGGCCAACCCCATGGTAGATCCACTTACTTCGAACTCGGCGCTGGGTATCGAGCAGTTCAACAGGAATCTCAGCGGTCTGAACAAGACCCAAAGTCGCATCTCGACCGGTCTGAAGATCAATGGCCCGAAAGACAACGCGGCGATTTTCGCGATCGCGCAAGTTCTGCAGGGTCAATCCGCCGGCGCTGCCGCGGTCAAAACCACGCTGAACAACGCCGAGGCGGTGGTCGGGACGGCAATTTCAGGCGGGCAAGTCGTCGGTGATTTGCTCACCGAGATCAAAGGCAAGGTTGTTCAGGCGAACGACCCGGCGCTCGATCTGGCCGGACGGGACGCAATCAATGCCGAGGTCCAGCAGCTTGTCGACCAGGTCAACACTGTGGCTGGTTCCTCCGCGTTCGGTGGAACGAACCTGATCGAGAATGGTGCCGGCGACTTTTCGGTCCTCGCGACCGAGAGCGGCGACACGTTCAATGTGGCGGCGCAGGATTTCAGTGCGCAGGGCCTCGGGATCGATAGTATCTCGGTGGCAACCTCCGGCGATGCTGCTTCGGCGCTAAGTGCCATCGACAATGCCATTACGCAGGCCAGTTCCGGACTTGCCAACCTCGGTAGCTCGGCCCAACGTATTGCCGACCAAAGCGAATTCACGACTCGGTTGGACAACGTCCTGCAGGAAGGTATCGGCAACTTGATTGACGCTGACCTCGGTGCGGAAGCCGCCGGTTTGGCCGCCGGTCGGGTCAAAGAGGAATTGGGCGCACAGTCGCTGGCGATCGCGAATGCCGGTCCGAAGGCGCTCTTGTCGTTATTCCCGGGCGGCAGCTAAGCGACCTCTCTCAACTACCAAAAGGGTCGGCTTTGCCGGCCCTTTTTTTGGTCCGCTCAAGTCGAGGCGAATTGCGCGGACGGGGCGTAATCTATTGCGTTGCTGAACGCGCTTGCTTGACGACGCGGGCGCGTTCACCTGGCGGCAATAGGTTGAGGACGCTGACAAAGCGCGCGATGTGTCGCGGTATTTCTTCTTCGCCCTTGGCCCAGAAGTGCACGTCGGCGTATTTGCTGCCGATGTCCTCGGCGACGGCGGCGTGCCATTCCTTGCCGTGAAGTTTGTTGCCGATCCGGACCAGTTCGCCCGGGGTCATCTTTTCCTCGGGGCCACTCGCCTTGGAGCTCTTGCTGCCGCTGGGGCGGCCGAGTTTTGCTTTTGGCTTGGGTGCAAGGAGGCGCATTGGAATCAATCGGGGCCCGATCGCGTTGCGTCGGACCCCGCTTTCATTTGTTGCGACTAACGCTTTTTGGTCTTGCCGTTGGACTTCTTGCCCATCTTGGCGCGCAATGCCTTGGTGGCTTTTTCGTCCAATTTGAGCCCTTTTGTGACGACGACGCCGTAGGCGTCACGGGCATGTTTGATCGTGCAGAAGTCGTCAAGCACGTCATCCAGCACCTGCGCCGCCGGTCGTTCGAGCGGATCGCCGTAGCCTCCGCCACAGGGGCCATAGAACTCAATAACGTCGTCGGCCTCGATACCGACGCCGGAGAACTTGGCGTGCATCTCGGTTTCAGATCCAGGCTTCCGGGCGTTGTAGCGAAGGACTTTGCCGACCGCGCCTTCGTGGCCGCCAAAAGCGCCCCAAGGCACATCCGTGTGGCGGTCGTTTTCGTGGGTGATCACACCCTCGGTCAAAACGCGTTGGGACTTCACGACACCAATGCCGCCCCGCATGCGACCTGCACCAGGCATGACGTCATCACGGAGCTCATAGCGTTCGCACACCATTGGCAGGTGCATCCCGAGATCCTCAAGGGGATTGTTCCGGGTGTTGCACATCAGGTTATCGATGGAGTCCGGCCCGTCTTTGGTCGCGCGGGCGCCATAAGACCCTTCGTTCACTTCTAGGAAGACCCAGTAGTCCCCGGACGGTTTAAGACCGGCATAGGAAATGAACGAGAGGCTGGCCGAATTGCCGGCCGTGATCTTGGTCGGGATAACGGGGCCGAGTGCACGAAGGATGCAGTCAATCACGCGATTGCACTGCGTAAAACGCGCTTCGGCGGCGGCGGGGAATTTCGGATTGAAGATTGACCCCAACGGCGCGATGACCTCGATGGGTCGGAACGAGCCTTCGTTGGACGGGATGTAGACCTCTTGCTCGGCCTGGTCGAGCAGGAGGGACCGAAAGGCGCAATAGACGGCAACCTTTGTCGAGCCATCGAAGGGGACGTTAAAGCCGGTTGGTACTTGGTCCGACGATCCGGTGAGGTCGACGGTGACGTTGTCGCCCTTGACAGTGACGGCCACCTTGATGGGGAGTTTTTTGCCCCGGTTGCGGCCGTCGTCGTCCATCCAACCTTCGGCGCGGTAGGTCCCGTTCGGGATTTTGCGAATCTCCTGCCGCATCATCCGCTCGGTGTAATCCATCAGCTCATCACACGACGCCTTGAACGTGTCGTAGCCGTACTGACGGATGAGATCCTTGTAGCGTTCGACGCCGAGCCGGGCCGAGGCGACCTGCGCCTCGATGTCGTCCATCAGCATCTTAGACGTGCGGCTGTTGTACTGCAGGAACTGCCACAGCGTTTCGTTTCGGACGCCCTTTTTGTAGAGTTTCAGCCCGGCGAACAGCATGCCTTCGGCGAAAACGTCGGGGATATCGATGATCAACCCCGGCGTTGCGGCGCCAATGTCCACGTGATGGGCGGTGTTGGCCGAGAAGCCGACCAGTTTGCCTTCGTAAAAGATCGGGATTGCGATGGCGATGTCCGGCGAATGCGAGGCGCCGTAATAGGGGTGGTTGTGGATGACGACATCACCCTCGTGCCACTCGCCATTTTCCAGCGTCTCCGCCATGCCGCGCAGGTAGCCGGGAATGGATCCGATATGGAGCGGCGTCGAGTCCGATTCGCTGAGTGTTTGGAAGTCGGCATCGAAGAGCCCGGCGCCGAGATCTTCCGATTCGCGAATAATCGACGAGAACGACATGCGGTAAAGCACATGGCCCATCTCGCGCGCCGCCGTGTGTAATGCGCCACCGATAACCTGGAGCGTGATCGGATCGACCTTCGTCTTTTTGCTCCTGGAGGTCGATTTCTTTGCCGGTCGCTTCGCGGCGGTCTTGGCCGAACGCTTGGCGGTGGTCTTCGTCGAGCGCTTCGCCGCGGGGCGTCGGGTCGACGATGATTTGCGTGATTTTGCCGTGGTCTTGCGGGCCATGGACTACTCCTGACTTGTTTAAAGCTTAGACGCTTTTTATGTGGATATTGCCGAAATCGCTGACCCGCGCGCGATAACCGGGCGGGACAAGCGTCGTCGAATTGTGTTGCAGAATGACGGCGGGGCCGGAAATCTCGTGACCGGCCAGGAGCTTGCCGCGATCGTAGCGCGGCGTTTCAACGGTTTTGCCATCGTCGAAGGTCGTCTTCCGCGAATACATGAAGGCGTCTTTAAGCGCCTTTTTCTTGGCGCCGCCGGCGGGAGTCTTCTTGAGCCTGGGCCACGTCATCGGATCGACCTTGGCCACGCCAATGACGCGCAAGGTCATGATCTCAACCTGGTCGGAACCAAACGTGTAGCCGTAATCGAGCTTGTGCTGCTTGTGGAAATTGTCGATCACGACGTTCTTGTTCTTGTCCGATAGCTTGCCGCTCGGAAGGTCGGCGCGCAGCTCAAAGCCTTGGCCGTGGTAGCGGCATTCCGCGATCCTGACGAGTTCTTGTTTTGATTTCGCAATGCCGTCGGCGATGAGGCGTTCGCGACACTGCTTTTCGAGTTGAGCAAGTGAGGCGTTGATCCGGGCGTAGTCTTTGGAGGTCGCGCCTTCGAGAATGAGCGGGGCCGAGCGGGTAAACTCGTACTGCATATCCGTTTCGAGCAAGCCGATGGCTGCGTTGATGCCCGGCGCCGGCGGCACGATCACCTCTTTGGCCGAAACTTCATTGGCGAGCGCAACCCCGTGAAGCGGGCCAGCACCGCCGAACGGCATCAAAGCGAATTCGCGGGGGTCAAAACCACGCGCGACCGAATTCGCGCGGATCGCCAAGGCCATGTTCGAATTGATGACCTTGATGATCCCGAGGGCCGCGTCTTTCACGCTCATCCCCAGGGGCTTGGCGAGCTTGTCGGCGATGACCTTTTCGGAAAGTTCGGGCTTGATGGTCATGTCGCCGCCGAGGAATTTGTCGACGTCGAGACGGCCCAGCGCGACCTGGGCATCGGTTACAGTCGGCTCTTTACCGCCACGGGCGTAACAAGCAGGGCCGGGGTCGGCGCCCGCCGACTTCGGTCCGACGCGGAATGCGCCGCCTTGATCGATAAAGGCGATGGAGCCACCACCGGCACCGATCGTCGCAAGGTCGATCATCGGGGCGAGCACCGGGTAGTCGCCCACGTAAGTATCGCGCGGGTTCATGATACGGATTTCGCCGTTGGGAATGGTGGAAATGTCGGCCGACGTGCCGCCGA
>CALJDF010000235.1 GCA_938023835.1 uncultured Alphaproteobacteria bacterium | reverse complement strand
TTTCTTTTTCTTGGCGGTCGGGGATTTCTTGGCTGCTACTCGGGGCTTCTTCTTCGCGGCGGTCTTCTTTTTTGGTGATTTGGCGACCACCTTCTTTTTTGCTGCTTTCTTTTTGGGTTTGGCCATCTCCGCTCAGTCCTCTTCTATGCGCCACGTTTTCCGCGCCACACGAAGGGGAGGCAGAGAACGCACCTCAGAAGCTCTCCGGGTGCCCGCTTGGAACAGGCGCGTCACGTTGTCGGTTCTGCCAGAGTTCGCTCGCCGCGAAATCTGTTTCTACATGCGGTGGTTACCACAGATGGGCTAGGCGCGCCACGCTGCCCCGGGGTGGGGCCGCGCTGCCGCGCCTCCGGGTGGACCACCGTGGGTCGCTTAAGAACCGCCGGGGTTGGCCGAAAAATACTTGTCGAACTTGCCTTCGACACCGCGGAATTCTGCTTCATCCGCGGGAACGTCACCTTTTTGGGTGATATTCGGCCATTTCTCTGAATATTCGGCGTTGAGCTCGATCCAGGCCGTCGACTGGTCGTCGGTGTCGGGAAGAATCGCCTCGACCGGGCATTCCGGCTCGCAGACGCCGCAATCAATGCACTCGTCCGGGTTGATCACCAGCATCACCTCGCCCTCGTAGAAACAATCTACCGGGCAAACCTCGATACAATCCTGAAGCTTGCACTTGATGCAGGCATCGTTGACCACGTACGTCATCGCTATTTTTCTCCACTTTTGACGACGGCAGAGCCTAACTGAGACCGCCGAGCCGTGCCACCGTTTTTGACTGCTCTGCCTATCAGGCGAGCCCGAGACGCGCCCGCACTCGAAGTCGGGCGCTACCCGATTCCTGGTCGGCAACGTAGAGGAGGCCGGCGACCCGTCGGATCAGATTGGCCTCAAAAGCGTGTTCTTCGCCGTCCGCGAAAACCACTTCCCAGAGCATCTCGATCATGGCGACGCGTTCTTCATGGCTGCAATGCTCTTTGATTTCGCGCGTGAACCGGAGGATCTGATGCGACTCGGCCTCTGCAGCGCGGGCATCTTCCAGCAATGTTTCAAGCTCTGTCGGGGACAATTCGAACCGCTTGGCCACGAGCTGGGCGATGGTCTGCTCTTCCTGGGAGTCGATTTCGCCGTCAAGGGCCGCCGCGTGAAAAAGCAATGCGACAACCGCCAGATTGCGTGCAGCCGGGCTCTCGCCGACCACGTCGGCGGGGGAGGGGGCTTCGATAAGGCGGCGGAGTCGACCAAGCATCGGGGGGTCGTACCAGTCAGTTTGCCGGCGATCAAGCCTTGGTCAGGCGCTCTAGGACAAGGCTGTGTGAGGTGCCGCCACACCGTGGAATTTTTTGTCCTCGGGCGCCGCTGCCTCGACATGTTCATAGAGGGAAGAAGCCTCTCGGGCGGGCCCGCGTCGGGTCCCCAAATCAATCACGCGGACGACGGCAATGTCCCTTCGAAACGGCAAGGTCAGGACGTCGCCGACGCGAACCGGCTGGCTCGCTCGTTTTACGGCGCGCGAATTGACGCGTACCCGGCGTTTCGTGCAATAGGCGGTCGCGATTGATCGGCTCTTGCAGAAGCGCGCAAACCAGAGCCATTGATCTAGCCGCCGGCTTGATTCCGCTTGGCTCATGGCAGCGACGCGCGTCCGGACGGGCGAGGCCAGTCGGCCAAAACGGAGAAGGGCGACGCGGCATTATTCTTTTTGTTTCGCGATGGTCGCTCCTGGTTCCGCCGGAATACGTCGCTACCCGGCGCAATCGGTCGGTATCCAAGAAAGCGCATGACGAAAGGGAACTCCTGTCGTGGATAGCCAACAAGTGAGAGAAGGTTGGGATTGACGGCTACTTTGGTGCCAATCGCCGCGAGCGCTTGGCCCAATCGCTCCAAGGCATCGATCCGGACAGCCCGACGACCCACAGGCCAATAACCACAAACGTGCAAGGTGCTGGCGACATGTGCCGGGTCCATGTCGAATGAAACAAGCCCATGGGGGACGCTTGGCGCCACCGAACCATGGAATGCACTCGCGAGTTGTCGGGCTAACGTCGCGCGATGTTGCTTGAGCATCGCAGGGATAAATATGAAGAAGCGGCCAATTCTTACACCGCGGCGCCCGAGTTCTCGTCGATCGGATTTCTGCAATGCGTTGACGAGGTCACGGACCTCGCTGCGGGCGACGGCACCCAGTTTTTCGCGAAGTTGGAAAATCAAGCCCCGACCAGGTCCGCTCAAATTCAACGCCGTGACTTGGACCAGCGGCGATAGCGTCTTGGAGATGTATCGCGAGAGCCAATCAGCAAGACGGCCCTCGACCGCTTGCGCTATCGGTGTCGCTCGCAAGCTATCGTCAATCAGCATTTGGATCGTGGGCTCCGTGATGTTGGCGCCGCGCCCCAAGGTAGCGACGGGGTTGCCGTCCCACCGCACCTTGCCGTCGACGAGGTCGAAGGCATCGTCTTGGCCCGCAAGCAAGGCGGCGGCGCGTTGCGTTAGGTCGCCAGCCAGCTCGCGCCGAATCGCTTTTCGATCGAATTGGGGGGCCGCTGGATCTGCGACGAATCGCAACCCCTGGAGGTGACCGACGGGCATCTCGTCAATAAGAACGCCGCCACTTTGGTCGATGGCAACGGTGCTGGTATTGGACGCGCGTAGTCTGCGTAGCGTTGCAACATGATGACGATCGACGAAGCGTTGGGTGAGGCGGTCATGAAGCGCTTCGGAAAGCCGATCCTCGGCGGCCATGGCCTGACCCTGCCAGTGCGCCGGGTCTCTTACCCATGAGGGTTGATGCGCGATGTAGGTCCACGTGCGAATGTGGGCGAGGCGGTGTTGCAGGGTGTCGATATCCCCGGTGGCACGATCGAGATATTGGATATTTTTCGCGATCAAGTCGTCGGGCAGCAAACCTGACGGGCCAATCAAGGCGCGAAAAATTCGGCCGAGCAGAACGGCATGGGACTGGTGCAGCATCTGCTGAAAGTCCGGGATCGTGCAGACTTCCCAAAGCAGTGGGACGTTCGTTGGTGAGCGAACCGCCTGGGCAATGTCGGGCTCGCGATAAAGGCTTCGAAGCGCGCGGATATCGGTTGCTTCGAGAGCCGGTTGGAAGTGCGCAAACCGCGGGGGCGCCTCGAGGCTCGTAAGAAGCCCCGGGACCGAGGATAAATCGAGATCGGTATTGCGGTACCGAATGCGGGACAGTGGGCGATAGCTATGCGTCTCCACCGCGGTCACGACATCTGAATCGAGAGATGGCGCGTCACCGGTTGTGCCGAACGTGCCGTGATTGAGGTAGCGCCCTGCCCGCCCAGCGACCTGGCCGACTTCCGCCGCGCTCAAGCGGCGTTCCTGTTGGCCATCGAATTTGCGCAATGACGCAAAGGCGATGTGATCGATGCTGAGATTCAATCCCATCCCGATGGCGTCGGTTGCTACGAGATAGTCGACCTCGCCGTTCTCAAACAGACGAACCTGGGCATTCCGCGTCCGTGGACTAAGGGCGCCCATCACCACCGCTGCGCCACCCTTTTGTCGGCGGAGCTGTTCGGCAATCCCGTAGACATCGTCCGCACGATAAGCGATCACGGCGGTTCGGCGCGGCAGTCGCGACAGCTTCGTATGTCCTGCAAACCCAAGCTGTGAAAGCCGCGGGCGGCGATCGACGCGGATGCCGGGGATCATCTTTCGCAGCAACGGGGCGATCGTATCCGCGCCCAAGAACACGGTTTCCTTGGTTCCACGTGCGTTGAGAATACGGTCGGTAAATGTGTGGCCCCGTTCCGGGTCCGCTGCAAGTTGGACTTCGTCAACGGCCAAGAACTCGACCGTTACCGAGAGCGGCATAGCCTCGACAGTACAGACCCAGTATCGGACGTCGGGCGGGATGACTCGCTCTTCGCCTGTCACCAAGGCGATTTCATCGGCGGGGCACAGGTCGGAAAGACGGTCAAACACCTCGCGCGCAAGAAGGCGCAACGGCAGGCCGATCATGCCCGTGCGGTGGGCCACCATGCGCTCGATCGCGAGATGGGTTTTCCCGGTATTCGTCGGTCCGAGGACGGCGACGGTCTGGCTGGGATCGTCTGGGACAGGCATACGCGACATCACCCCAGCAAAACAGATTGAGGCAACCGGTCGCAAGCGCGAGTCACCGAGTTTTCATGCCAGGGACCTTCTATGGGAGGCGCGTTTGACACCATCAACAAAGGTTTCTCATACTCATTTCGCATCTGCGAAGAGTGGAGTTCATGGCTGATTTTCCGAAACCGACGCTCGCTGACTGGCGCGAACAAGCGCAGAAGGAGCTTAAGGACAAGCCCCTGGAAGACCTGGTTTGGCACACGCCCGAGGGAATCGTCGTCAAACCGCTCTACACCCACGAGGAGGATAGTCCGCGGGTGTCGTCGGACCTGCCGGGGTTTGCCCCGTATCTTCGCGGGCCACGGTCGACGATGTATGCCAATCGGCCGTGGACCATCCGGCAGTATGCCGGGTTCTCGACGGCCGAAGATTCCAACGCCTTCTATCGCAAGGCGCTAGAGGCCGGTCAGATGGGACTGTCGGTCGCCTTCGATTTGGCGACGCACCGGGGCTACGACTCCGACCACCCACGGGTCGAAGGCGATGTCGGCAAAGCAGGGGTGGCGATCGACTCCGTCGAAGACATGAAAATTTTGTTCGGCGGTATCCCGTTGGACAAGGTGAGCGTGTCTATGACGATGAACGGCGCGGTCCTGCCGGTGTTGGCGGGGTACATCGTCGCCGCAGAGGAGCAAGGCGTTCCCGCGGCAAAGCTGTCGGGCACGATCCAGAACGACATCCTCAAAGAATTCATGGTTCGAAACACCTACATCTATCCGCCCGAGCCCTCGATGCGGATCGTTTCCGACATCATCGGCTATACCGCCAAAGAAATGCCTCGCTTCAATTCGATCTCGATCTCCGGCTATCACATGCAAGAAGCCGGTGCGACGCTGGTTCAAGAACTGGCCTACACGCTTGCCGATGGGTTGGAGTACGTCAAAGTCGCTATCGCCTCCGGCATGGATATTGATGCGTTCGCGCCCCGCCTTTCTTTCTTCTTCTGCATCGGCATGAACTTCTTCATGGAGGTCGCGAAGCTGCGCGCCGCGCGCTTCCTATGGGCCGATCTGATGAAACAGTTTTCGCCAAAGGACCCCCGGTCGCTTTCGTTGCGCACGCATTGCCAGACATCCGGTGTGTCGTTGACCGAGCAAGACCCCCACAACAATGTCGTTCGGACAGCCTACGAAGCGATGGCAGCCGTTCTCGGCGGGACGCAGAGCTTGCACACCAACGCTTTTGACGAGGCGCTGGCACTGCCGTCGGCGTTGTCGTCACGGATCGCCCGAAACACACAACTCATCCTTGCCGAAGAGACTGGTGTGACGCAGGTGGTAGACCCGCTGGGTGGATCCCACTATGTCGAGTCGCTGACCGATTCCATGATCGAGGAGGCGCGCAAGCTGATCGCCGAGGTCGAGGAGATTGGCGGTATGACGAAGGCCGTCGCCCAAGGCTTGCCGAAATTGAGGATCGAAGAATCCGCTGCAAAAAAGCAAGCCCGGATCGACCGTGGTGAAGAGGTCGTCGTCGGGGTCAACAAGTATCGCCTCGATACGGCGGACGATATTGATTTGCTTGAGGTCGACAACCGCAAAGTGCGGGCGCAACAAATCGATCGCCTCGGAAGCATAAGAGCGTCCCGCGATGGCGCGGCGGTGGAGGCGGCTCTTGAGGCGTTGCGTGCCGGCGCGCGTGGCGACGGCAACCTGTTGGCGCTTAGCGTCGAGGCGATGCGCGTCCGCGCCACGGTCGGGGAAGTGTCGTCAGCGCTGGAGGACGTGTTTACGCGACATCGCGCGGAGACCATGGCGGTGTCAGGCGTCTACGGCGATGCCTTCCAGGACGATGGTGATTTCGCTGACGCCCGCGACGCCGCAAATCGTTTCGCATCTCGGGTGGGTCGCCGGCCACGAATCCTTGTCGCAAAGCTTGGTCAGGACGGCCACGACCGCGGCGCGAAGGTCATCGCGACTGCAATGGCCGATATCGGTTTTGATGTCGACATTGGGCCATTGTTTGCGACTCCCCAGGAGGCGGCGCGGCAGGCGGTTGAAAACGATGTCCACGTGATTGGTATTTCCTCGCAAGCGGCCGGCCACAAAACTCTCGTCCCACAATTAATCGAGGCGCTGCGCGAAGAAGGGGGCGGCGACATTGTTGTGGTGGTGGGCGGTGTCATCCCGCCAAAGGACTACGACTTTTTGTACAAGGCGGGCGTTGGGGCGATTTTCGGACCGGGTAGCAACATCGTCGAGGCCGCCGATCGCATCTTGTCTCTCTTGGGGGACAACCGCGCGGCGGCCTAGTTCGCAGGAGCCGTCATCAATTCTTATCGTCCTGCGCTTGGCGGCCCGCGGTCTTCACCACACGAGTACGATTGGCGGGTTGTGCGCGACGGGTTGTTTGGCTCGCCGTCGGGAACGGCGTCATTGGCCAGGGCCGTCGATCGCTGCCAAAAGTCTCGAACGCCATGATTTGGCTTAAGTAGGTACCCAGGTTCGTACCGAACACGGCGAGGCGAGGGACCGACTTTCCGGAGATCAATTTGAACGCCAGTTGGATCAACGCTACCGCGCCGCCGATCCAAACCCCGATGTAGAAGGCGGCGGCGTAGAGCAACATGAACACAAGCCGAATCCACACGTCTGGATTGGTCAGGTTGCCGGCAATTTCTGTGTCTCTGTCGGCCATTTGGGGATCGACTGCCTACGCTGTTCGAGGGGCGAGGCGCGAAGTTGCCACGAATCGATGGCGAGTCACAACGGGGAGGATGCCCCGCCCAGTGGGCCTTTCGGCTGATTTCACGCGTATTGTGCCCGATGTCGCCTGATCCGGTCTATCATGGCGGTCGGGGTAATATTTGAATGGCCAGACGTCCGGATAGGCGGTCGCCGGAGAGCGGCCTTGCACCTGTCGATCCACCCTGGATCCACGACGCGCGGCCGACCCGCGAACCGCCACCTCCCATTGAGCCCCATTGGGCGACCGAGCCCGATGAGCCCTTGCCGCCCATCGAGCCGGATTGGGCAACCGACGAGCCCGACGCACCATTGCCGCCCTATGAGCCTTCTTGGGCGGCCGAGCCGGATGCGGACGAAGCGGCATTGCGTGCCGCACTCGAAGAGAAAGAGCCGCCTGATCCGCCGTGGGCGCAGGGTGCCGCGACGCCGACGGCAGAAACCACACCGATCGACCCGCCCTGGGCGGAGGACCTCCCCAGCAGCACCACACCACTCGAACCGATCGAGTCGGACTGGGCCAAGGTTGAGCCGGAGGACGCGACGGTAGATCTCGACCCGGCCGATCCGCCCTGGGCTAGCGAGGAGGCCACCCGTGGGCCAGTCATTCTGCGTGGGCCGATCGATCCGCCGTGGGTGCCCGACGACGTTTCTGAGGCGATAGAAGCAGAAGAGGCGGAGTCAATCCCATTCGAGCCCGACTGGGCGGCAGAGCGAGATGAGATCGCGCCGCTCAAGCCGATCGAGCCCGATTGGGTCGACGATCCAAGATATGCGGCGCCTCAAGCGCCGACGCCTTACGACCCCGATTGGGAGGCGACG
>CALJDF010000234.1 GCA_938023835.1 uncultured Alphaproteobacteria bacterium | reverse complement strand
CGCCTCGGAACAATGGGCGGCGAGCGCGGGTGGCGTATGCGTCCGGTCGGTAATCAGCCAGGGAATGTACGTCGCGCCCACGGTGCTGCCATAGCCGAGGTAGTGCGCCTGTACCGGTGCGGGACGGCGCGCGAAAATGTCGAGTCGCCGACCGCGCGTATGCCCCGCGAGGTCGACGAGAACATCGATGTCGTCGTCGCGGATCTTCGCGACGGCGTCTTCGGTCGATAGGTCGGCCAAATCCTCGAGGCGATCGAGCGCCATGGCGAGATCGTCGGTTTGCGAATCTTTTTCGCCGGCCGCGACCGAATAGCCGATCCACTGGATGCTCGGATCGTTGCGGGCGGCCAGCACACTCGAAAACGACATGGCCAAGCTGTGGGTGCGGAAGTCGGGCGATACAAATCCAACTCTCAGCAAACGTTTGTTCGGTTCGATCTTTGGCTCTTCGCGCGCCCCCCCCGATTGATGGGCCGCGGCGGACCGTCGTGCCGCAATAAGCCGGGTTTCGGGATCGGCGGTGGTGCCGGCAAGCACGAACGGCGGCACCTGCACACCAGACAGCACGTCGTCGATCACGGCTGCCACCAATTCCGCATCGCCGTCCCAAGCACAAATGTGGCGTCGGGAATGAAGCAAATAGGCGCGCGCACCGACGAGCTTGGGATCGAGCGCCAAGGTGTTTTGGTAGACCTCAACCGCCTCGTTGTGTTGACCCAACGATTGCAGGATGTGGCCGATGTTGAGGGTGGCGTTTGCGTCCTGCGGCGCAACTTCCACCGCGCGTCGCGCGACCTCAAGGGCGTCGTCGTGTCGGCCAAGGCACTGGAACGAGACGGCTAAGTTGCCGAGCGCTTCGGGATAGCGCTCGTTCTGTACGAGCGCCTTTTCGAAGAAAGGAATCGCTGCCGCGTGGTCGGTGCGGCTTTGCTCGCACAAACCAAGACCGTTAAGCGCCGTGCTGTTCGTGGGATCGTTTTGCAGCGCGTGGGCGAACTGTTGGCTCGACGCGTCGATGTCGCCGAGCGCGAGGAGACAATCTGCAAGAGTGAGAATCCAGGCCAATGCCGTTGGATCGCGATCTTGGGCTTCTTGGAATGCCGCCTTGGCGTCCGTGAGATGCCCGGCTGCGGCCAGTGCATTTCCCAATGCGCCATACGCAATGGCACGGTCAGGTGCCAACGCGACGGCCTTGCGCGCCGCGTCAACCGCATCGTCGTAGCGGCCCAGCCGTGTCGCTGCGGCGGCCATGTTGATAAAGACCTCGGCCACAGCATGTTCCAGTCGGGCGGCTTTGCGGAAATGATGCCAGGCCGCTTCGGCTTGGCCCGTGTTCATCGTCCACACGCCAAGGGTAAAGGAGACCTCCGGATCGTTCGCGGTTTCGTCGAACTTGTTCAGGGCGGCAATCGCCGCCGCCGGGTCGCCTTGCGTCATGGTGGCGCGCGCCGCGGCCAGGACCTGCGCGGCTGACGCGCCGTTGCTCGGTTCGGGCGCGTCACCGTCCGGCGGCGTCACGGTCTTTCCCGCAAGCTCAAGGGGTGGTTCGATCTGCACATGGCCAGAGTGTGGGCAGCCGGTTAACCCTTCGTAAAGCCGGATTTCCGGAGATCACCAAAGCCCCCGTTGTTGGCCGTCAGATTGACAGAGTTGGCGGAACGCCCCATATTCTGCCGTTTTCCAGACGCTGGTTCGTTGAACCGAGAGCGGGAGAGCACCTTGATTTCCGCAGTCATGCCGACCTACGCCCGTGCAGACCTTGAGTTTGTCCGGGGCGAGGGGCCTTACCTATTTGACGCCGACGGGCAGAAGTATCTCGACTTCGCCTCCGGCATTGCCGTTACCACACTCGGCCACAACCACCCGCGTCTGGTCGCGGCGCTCAAGTCGGCCTCAGAGGGGGTGTGGCACACATCGAACTTGGTGCATATCCCAACTCAAGAAGCGCTTGCCGCGCTGCTCGTCGTAAACTCGTTTGCCGACACCGTCTTCTTTGGCAATTCCGGTGCCGAGGCCGTCGAGTGCTGCATCAAGGTCGCGCGCAAGTACCATTCCGCAAACGGCCATCCCGAACGCTTTCGGATCATCACGTTCGGCTCCGCTTTTCATGGACGGACCCTTGCCACCCTGGCGGCAGGTAATCAGGCCAAGCACCTCGACGGCTTTGGTCCCAAGGTTGATGGGTTCGATCAGGTCCCGTTTGGCGACATTGCCGCGCTCGAAGCGGCCATCACGCCGGCGACGGCCGCGATCATGGTTGAACCCATTCAGGGCGAAAGCGGCATCCGCGTCCCGGCGGACACGTTCCTCCCAGCCCTTCGCGGGATCGCTGACCGCGAAGGGATCCTGCTCATCTTTGATGAAGTTCAGTCAGGCGTCGGACGGACCGGCAAGCTGTTTGCGCACGAACACTGGGGGGTGACCCCCGATGTGATGGCCGTGGCCAAGGCGCTTGGCGGCGGGTTGCCGATCGGCGCCTGCCTCGCGACCGAACAGGCCGCGCAAGGCATGGTTGCGGGCACGCACGGATCGACCTTTGGCGGGAATCCCCTTTCGACCGCGGTTGCTCTTGCGGTCCTTGAGGAGGTTACGAAGCCCGGGTTCCTCGAAAGCGTCGAGCAGGCGGGCGCGCTGTTACGTGACGGCTTGGAAAAGCTGAAGGCAAAACACGGCAACAAGATTACCGAGGTCAGGGGTAAGGGGCTCTTCTTGGGGCTGCAGTGCACGGGCGAACCAGGCGTCGTGATTGACGAACTACGCCGCCACGGCATGCTCACGGTGATCGCAGGCGACAACGTGGTCCGGCTGCTACCGCCGCTCATTGTGACCGAAGAACACATTGCCGAGGCGCTTTCCAAGCTTGATCAAGCGCTGAGCGCAACGAGCTTTTAGGCCGTGCCCGATTTTTCCGATATCGCCGCCCTCGACGAGGTGGCCCTGCGCCGCATCCTCGACGACTCCAGAGCGCGCAAGAAGCAACGTGCCGGTCTTCCCCGGGGGGCATGTGATGCGGATCGTCCGCTCGAAGGGCGCATCCTAGCGATGATTTTTGAAAAGCCGTCAACGCGGACGCGTGTCTCGTTCGACGTCGCGATGCGCCAACTCGGCGGTCAGACCATCGAAATGAGCGGCGAGGAAACGCAACTCGGTCGTGGCGAGACCGTAGCTGATACGGCACGCGTGCTGTCGGGTTATGTCGACGCCATCATGATTCGAACGTCAAAGCACTCGGTTCTCGAGGAACTTGCCGAGGCGGCCAGTGTTCCGGTGGTCAACGGGCTCACCGATCGGAGCCACCCGTGCCAAGTGATGAGCGACATCTTGACGTTTGAAGAACATCGCGGGCCGATTCGGGGTGCCAAGGTCGCTTGGGTTGGCGACGGCAACAACATGGCGACCTCTTGGATCGAGGCCGCCGCCCGGTTCGGCTTCGCTCTTGAACTCGCTTGCCCTGAAGAACTTGCACCGGACATGGCCGTCGTCAAATGGGCCAAGGCGCAGGGCGCGACGATTGGCATCACTCAGGATGCCGTAGCCGCTGCCGCCGATGCGGCGTGTGTCGCGACCGATGTATGGGTCTCGATGAATGACGAGTCTGCGGACGGCAAGAGTGCGGCGACGGCACGCCACAACCTGTTGCAGCCCTTTCAGGTGGATGCCCGGATCATGGCCGCCGCGCAGGACGACGCCCTATTCATGCATTGTTTGCCGGCACATCGCGGACAGGAAGTCACTGCGGAGGTCATCGACGGGCCGCAGTCGGTGGTTTGGGCGGAGGCCGAGAACCGGTTGCATGCGCAGAAAGGCATTCTCAACTGGTGCATGACCTAGAAGACGACGCCCAGGTCGAGCCCGACGACAGTGTCTATCCGTTCCAAATAGACAAGATCGGCGTTCGCGGCCGGCTCGTGCGTCTTGGCCCTGCCATCGATTCGGTATTGGCGAGCCACGACTATCCCGACCCGGTGTCCAATTTTTTGGGGGAGCTCGTCGCGCTCAGCGCGGCGCTGTCCACGGCATTGAAATTTGAGGGCGTGTTTTCCTTGCAGGTCAGGGGCAACGGGCCGATCCGCGCAATGGTGGCGGACTTCCAATCGCCGGGTTCGATTCGTGCTTTTGCCAGTTTCGATGCCGACGCCGTGACCCAGGTCGCACAGGCAGGCAAAACAGCCATTCGCGATTACTGCGGTGCCGGTATTCTGAGTTGGGTTGTCGATCAGGGCAACGACAGGGAGCGTCACCAGGGGATCGTTTCATTGGACGGTGAAACGCTGTCGGAATGCACCGAGAACTACTTTCGTCAATCCGAACAACTGCGCGCTGTTATTCGAGTAGGGGTCGTTCGCGAGATCGTCCGCGGTGGCGAACGCCAATGGCGCGCCGGCGCCATTATGGTGCAAAACCTCGCTGCTACTGGCGGGCATAGTGGTCGCAAGGTGGCCGATCAATACGCCACCGAAGAGGACTGGCAACACGCCAAGGCGTTGGTTCAAACTGCGACTACCACAGAGTTGTGTGACCCCCTTTTGCCGCCGTCGGCTTTCTTGCGCCGGCTGTTCCACGAGGACGGGGTCTGGCTCTACGAGCCCACGGCATTGGCAGCAAGGTGCCGATGTTCACGCGAGCGGATCGAAGCGGTGCTCGAGCAGTTTTCGGACGAAGAGGTCGCGGAAATGGTTTTGGAAAATGGCTTGATCGAAGTGCGGTGCGAATTCTGTAATCGGTCGTATACTTTCCAGGGCAATCCCTAAATCCTCGGAGGCGCGCGTGCGGCAATTCTCAAGAACGACACGGGTTTTGGCTGCGATGGTTCTCGGTGCAGGGCTCTTGGCCGCCTGTGCGCAAACGCCGCCCCCTGAACCGCTGCCTGAGCTGACCTTCGCCCATCTTGATTCGATCAAGCTCAATGTCGCATCGGTTGAGATCGTCGAAAACTACGTTCCGCCCTTGCGTGGTCCGAACATCGAGCATCTCTTCCCCCAGCCACCTTCACAGGTCGCGTGGCGCTGGGCGGAGGACCGGCTTCGGGCGCTCGGCACCGAAGGGCGAGCGCAATTCGTTATCGACACGGCCTCCGTGGTTGAAACCCGATTGAAGGTGGAAAAAGGATTGCGGGGTGCGGTCACCATCGATCAGGCGACACGCTATGACGCAACGCTGACGGTGACCCTCGAAATCCGCAATGATCGAGGCTTCCGACAAGCATTTGCGACGGCGAGTGCTGAGCGCTCACAAACCGTGCCCGAGGATCTCACGGTGAACGAACGATGGGCGATTCAACATCAATTGGTCGAGGACCTGATGATCGATTTGAACGCCACGCTCGAGGCCAAGATCGCCGAGTTCCTTTCGGCCTATAGGCTCTGAGACGCCGCAACGTCGATCAGCTTGCGCAGGAACTGCTCGCATGCGTCGATCTGGCTGATCTCGATAAACTCGTCCGGCCTGTGCGCCTGCAAGATATTGCCCGGCCCGCAGATAACGGTCGGCACGCCGGCTTCCTGAAAAATCCCGCCTTCGGTGCCGTAGCTCACGACGTCTCTTTGATTCGTGCCCGCTAACATCATCGCCAACGTTTCCGCAGGCGAGTCGGGTTCTGGCACCAATGGAGCGACCCGGCCGACGGCTTCGGTGACGATGTCGGCATGTTCCGACACCGCCGTCATCTGGGGCAAAACGACGTCATTGGCGTAGTCGGTGAACTGCTTAAGGATCGCGTCCTCGCTCTGACCGGGGATCAGCCGGTATTCCCACACGAATGAGCATTCCTTGGGAATGATGTTCAGCGCTGTCCCGCCCCGGATGGTGCCGACGTGTACGGTCGTGTAGGGCGGTTCGAAACGATCATGGTCGCCGTGGTTCTCGCGCTGATCTTGCGCCAGCTCTGAAAGATAGGAAACGAGCTGAGCGGCATACATCACCGCGTTGACGCCGATATGGGTTGCGCTCGAATGGGCTTCCAAGCCTCGCACCGTGGTGCGAAATGCAAATACGCCTTTGTGGGCGTTGACCACCTTCATATCAGTGGGTTCCCCGACGATGACCGCACGCGGCAACGGTGTGATCCCGCCAAGGTGAGAGACGATGCCGTGCACCCCGAGACAGCCGACTTCCTCGTCATAGGAGAACGCGAAATGCAGTGGCATCTTGAGGTCTGCCGCCAGCATGTCCGGCGCCAGCGCCAAGGCGGTCGCGATGAAGCTTTTCATGTCGCTGGTGCCCCGACCGAATAGCTTGCCGCCCGACTCTACCGGCGCGAAGGGCTGGGTGGACCAATCCTGCCCATCGACGGGTACGACATCGGTGTGGCCCGATAGAACAATGCCAGGCACATCCGCAGGGCCGATCGTGGCATAGAGGTTCGCTTTGGTTTTTTCGGCGTTGTGAATCAGCGTCGCATCGACTCCCAGGTCCTGTAGATAGTCCATGGCAAAACCGATGAGGTCGAGGTTGGAGTCACGGCTCGTCGTGTCATAGGACACAAGCTTCTTGGTCATCGACAGCGGCGTGAGCTTTGTCATGGCATCCTTCGTGGGCGTCAGGTGCGCCAGAATCGGCGGGTAAACAGAACGATCACAGTAAAGACTTCCAGCCGGCCCAAAAGCATGCCCGCCGCCAACAACCATTTTGCCGTTTCCGGCACAGTGGCAAAAGTGCCGGCCGGCCCGACGACGTCACCGAGCCCAGGGCCGACGTTGGTGATGGCGGTTGCGGCACTGGAAACAGCCGTGACGAAATCGAGACCCAGCGTCGATAGGGCGAAGGCCAGAAGGGCGAACAGCAACAAGAACAGAAAAAAGAACGCGAATACCGAATCGGTCACGTTATCTGGCAACGGTCGGCCGTCGTAATGCGCGACATAGACCCGATGCGGGCGTAGCAAGCGTTCTAGTTGGGCCTTCAGGGCGAGGAAGAGCACTTGGTAGCGGAAGATTTTGACGCTGCAGCTGGTCGATCCGGCGCAACCGCCTACAAACATGAAGAAAAGAAAGGCAATGCCGGGAAAGGTGCCCCACCGCCAGAAATCCTCGCTGGCATATCCTGTCCCGGTGATGATCGAGGTCACGTTGAAGGCCGAGGCGCGAATCGCATGCCCTACCGCGACGTCGTTGGTCGCAACCTGCCAAAGCGCGATCGCCGCAGTTCCGGCGATCAGAAAGCCCGCAAACCACTGAACTTGGCTGTTCTTCAGCACCCGTAGCGGATCGCCGCGCGAGGCCACCAGGAGCATGGCGAACGGGAGGCTGCCAACGATCATGAAAAGCGTCGCAATCCACTCGATCCCGGCATTGTTGAAATGGCCGATGGACGCATCCGACGTTGAAAAGCCCCCTGTCGCGATCGTCGTCATCGAATGGGTGACGGCTTCAAAACCCGACATCCCGGCCGCCCAATAGGCCGCAAGACACACCGCGGTTGCGCCGACATAAACCATGCCGATCCCGCTCGCTAGCGACGCGATGCGCGGCGAGGCCTTCCCCGACGGATCGCTAAACTCGGTCTTAAAGAGCTGGTTACCGCCGACCTGCAGCATCGGCAGGACCGACACCGCCAAGACGATGAAGCCCACGCCGCCCAACCACTGCAACATCGCCCGCCACACCAAGATTCCCGGCGGCGCGTTGTCCAAATCGGTCAGCACCGTAGACCCTGTGGTCGTGATTCCCGACATCGATTCAAAAAAGGCCGACGCGTAGTCCAAACCAAGACCGGAGAACCGAAACGGCAATGCCGCAAACGCGGCAGCGATCGTCCAGGCCAACGTGGTCAGGACAAAACTCTGGCGGACCGAGAGCGTCGACCAGCCGCCGCGCGTCGTCAGGACGCAACTAACCCCGACAAACAACGTCAAACCAGCCGCACCTAAGAACGCTTGCCAATCAGGGTTGCTGCTCGCCGCATCGACTGCCGCAGGCACCAGCATCGCTGCTGCTAGCGCGATCAAGAGCACGCCTAGGAAAAAGACGATCGGTCGGAATTCGATCATGACCGAACGTGCGCTCCGGTCTGCCCTGCCATGGGGTTACCCGGACTGATTGGATGGGCTGCTGATGATGTTGAGGAACTCGCGCCGTGTCGTTGCATCCTCGCGAAAGGCGCCGATCATGTGACTGGTAACCATGCTGACGCCGGACTTGTGGACGCCGCGCATCGTCATGCACTGATGGGCGGCATCGATCACGACCGCGACGCCATTGGGCTTCAAAACGCTATCGATGCAGCTGGCGATTTGCGCCGTCATTTTTTCCTGCACCTGGAGGCGCTTGGCGTAGGCGTCGACCACGCGCGCCAATTTGCTGATGCCGACCACGCGGTTGTTCGGCAGATAGCCGACATGGGCGCGACCGATAATGGGCAGCATGTGATGCTCGCAGTGGGATTCGACGCGGATGTTGCGCAAAACCACCATCTCGTCGTACCCGTCGGTTTCCTCAAAGGTGCGTTTGAGATATTCGACGGCATCGTCGCCATAACCGGCAAAGAACTCGTCGTACGACCGCACCACGCGGGCCGGCGTATCTATCAGCCCTTCGCGGGTGACATCGTCGCCCGCGTAACGCAGCAGGGTCTTAACGGCGGCCTCGGCTTCTTCGCGCGAAGGACGTTTCGCGGCGGTGTCGGAGGCCTTGCTTACGGGTGTGTCCACATTGATGCTCCTCTTGGCGTACTTATGGCTAGTTCAGCGAAGACTGTTCGTGCGGGCTGTCGAGCGAAAATGCCGGGATTTCCACCGCAAAGGAATCGCCGTCATCGGTGGTCATTTCATAGCTGCCGACCATGATGCCCGACGGGGTCGAAAGGGGCGTGCCGCTGGTGTACTCGAACGTTTCGCCTGGACCCAGTCGCGGTTGCTCGCCGACGACGCCCGGTCCGCGCACCTCTTTGATGCGCCCAAAAGCGTCGGTGATTTTCCAGTACCGATTCAGCAATTGGACCGGTTCCTCGCCGACATTTTCGATCTTCACGCGATATGCCCAGACGAAGTGTCCCTGGTCGGGTGTCGACTGATCCTCGAGATAAAACGGCTGGACCTCGATGCGGACGCCGCGGGTCGTTCTGTCATACATAAATGCAGCCGACTCTTGCCAATGTCGGTCTATTTATACCGCGCCCAAGGCGTCACGAATATCATCGATCAGGTCATCGACGTCTTCGAGGCCGACCGACAATCGAACCGTCGTCGGTTTGATACCGATCGCGAGGCGATCTTCCTCGGAAATCCGTTGATGGGTGGTGGTTGCGGGGTGGGTGATCAGGCTCTTGGAATCGCCCAGATTGTTCGAGATATCAACGATCTTGAGGCCGTTCAAAAACCGAAACGCACCGTCTTTGCCGCCCTCGATATCGAACGTCACAATGCCTCCTCCGGCCGTCATTTGTTGTTTTGCTAACGCCACGCCCGGATGACTGGCGAGGAATGGATAAATGACGCGGGTCACCTGATCGTGACCTTCGAGAAAATCGGCAATGGTCGCGGCCGAGGCGCAGTGCCGCGCTACACGCAGTTCCAGTGTCTCCAAGCCCTTCAACATGACCCAGGCGTTAAAGGGGCTGAGTGCCGGGCCGGTATGGCGCAGGAAAGGTTTCAGGATTTCTTCAACGAATTCTTCCGAGCCCAAAACTACCCCGCCCAAACAACGCCCCTGGCCGTCAATGTGTTTGGTGGCCGAATACACCACGACATCGGCGCCAAATTCCCCCGGTCGCTGCAGCGCGGGTGTGGCGAAAGCGTTGTCGACCACCAGTCGCGCGCCGCCGTCGTGCAGGATGTTCGCTATCGCTTTCAGGTCGACGATGTCGAGCATCGGGTTAGAGGGCGTTTCTAAAAAGCCACAGACCGTGTTGGGGCGCATGGCATCGCGCCATTGATCGAGATCGTGCCCTTCGACAAGGGTCTTCTCGATGCCAAAGCGCGGCAAGATATCCTCGATGATATAGCGGCACGATCCGAACAGCGCCTGCGCCGACACAACATGGTCGCCGGCCTTGAGTTGCGCCAAGAGCGACGCGTTGACCGCCGCCATGCCGGTAGCGGTGGCCATGGCGCGCTCCATGCCCTCGATGGCGGCAATGCGTTCCTCGAACATGCCGACGGTCGGGTTCGAGAACCGAGAGTAGATGAACCCGTCGTTTTCCCCCTTGAAACGGGCTTCGGCCTGTTCGGCAGCGTCGTAGACGTACCCCGAGGTCAGGTACAACGGCTCGCTGGTCTCGCCGAAGTTCGAGCGAGCCTGGCCGCCGCGAACCGCCAGGGTTTGGCGGCGCCATCCGCTGCTGTCTTTTTTTGTTCCGGTGCTGGACATCTCAATCTCCCAACAAAAAACCCGGCCAGGAGCCGGGTTAGCGCTCCGACCTTTTAAGCGGATTGTTTAACGTGGCCGCAAGCCGGTCGGCTCAAATCACCACGGAAAGCCTACTTACGCCCCTCGTTTGAGCCCGTCAAGTCATGCCGTTGCGGCGGTCATGGCAGGGGCGCCGCGCGGGGCTGCGACAGTTGTGGCCGACAGGGGACAGACTTGTGTCTGGGTTTCCTCATCAGGCAGAACATCGCAGTTGTCCCACAGACCGCTCGACAACGTTGCCGCATAGGCCTTGGGTAGGCCGACGCGGCGCATTGCCGCCTGGGCGCCGGCGACGTCGTACTCGAGAGACTGGGTGTCGATTTGAAGCCCACCCGCGGTCTGGCGCAGGGTGCTGTACCAAGGGCGTGGCGTTCCATCATTGGCTGGTAATCCGATGACGCCGGGGTTGTGCCAAAGCCGCGGCCCCATCGCGTCTGAGAACGGCAGCCCACAATGGCCCGCGATTATGACGTGTGCGCCGGTGGTCTCGAATTCTGCGTTTTTGACGGCGCGATCGGTTTAACTAAAGACAAACCGGTTCACTTGCGATGGGGCGCCATGCGTTGCAAAGAACGTTGTGTCCTGGACAGAGAACCGAATGCCGGTCGGCAACGCGGCCATCCAGTCTCAAATTTCTGCGCTCAAGCGCCGTTGAGCATGGTCCATCCACTGTGCCGACAGGACATCGCATCGCGATCCTTCGCTAAACCCGCACCCGCAATCATCGGTCCGGGCCGCGAACGCTTCTTCGCAGTTTCCGCGGACCACGTGGCAACCAAAATCGCGAATCGCCTCAGCGGTCTCTCGGGGATGCGCGCCATAGGCCACGATGTCGCCGGTGCAAATGCACGAGGACGGCGGGATCCCCAAGTCTGTTGCGCGCCCGATCAGCGCCGCGGTGGCGTGTAGATTGCTGTAGGGGCCGCCGAAGAACAGTACCGGCGGCGTCAAGGCGCCAAGATCGATGATTCCCGGTCCAGCGGGTTCTAGGCGCTGCACGACCCGCCACCCAATACACAAAAGCTGGCGCAATAGGGATGGTTCAAGCGGACGTTGGATGTCTGATTCGCCAAGGTCTGGCCGATCTCAAATTGTTCGTCATAGGGCAGCAGCGTGCAGGCGACGACCGCCGGCCGCGCCGCCCCTTTGCGTTTGACGATCATGCGCGAGGTGGCGCACATCATGGCGTCAGGCCGGACATTCAAGATGCTCCAGCATGCGGTCGTGATTTCCGGCACCACGGCGGCTTCATCCATCTCCGGGAACACGACCAATCGACTTGCATCGTGAGCATCGACCGGGACATCAAGGGTTGCAAAAAGCTGGGCATACCCCGCGCGTGTCGCGGCCTCGTCTTCGTGCCACAGAGACCGGCCGGCGACGGCGAGAGTGAAGCCGTTTTGGGCCAGCCACTGCACGCCGTCGATAGTGCGCGCCCAAGAGAACGGCCCGCGTTCTTCTTCGTGGCGTTCTTGGGTGTAATGGTCGAGTGAAACCCGCAGTGTGAGCGCCGATCCGTATCGGTCTTTCAACCGTAGAAGATCGTCGCGTCGATGCTTCATGGGGGTCATTGCGTTGGTCAGCACGAGCGCCTCGAACCCGCGCGACAGAACGTCGTCTAGGATGTCGATAACATCGGGGTTCATGAACGGTTCACCGCCGGTCAGGCCGATCTCTCGCGTGGTCAACCCAAGCTCTTTGATCTCGTCCAGGTAGGCCGCCACCTCTGCTCGCGAGATGTAGGTCAGTCGGTCATTGGTCGGGCTCGATTCGATGTAGCAGCGTTCGCAGGCCAAGTTGCACAGCGTCCCGGTGTTGACCCACAGGGTCTCCAGGGCGCGCAAGTCAACGGATGCACGCGCCTCACCCTCCGCCGTGATGTCGGGGTGAGCGAATTTGGTGGGCACCGCCTTCGGGCCGGCTGGTCCAGTGATGTTCATGAACGATAAAAGGGCGTTTCGGATATGCGGGAGGAGAGGCCGACCATTTCGCAAGGCCTGAATGGTGTCAACGCTTGGTGGCACGCGATCACCCGCTGTTGATCGTTGGCGCCATCACTGTTTTGACGCTGTTTTGCGCGGCGGTCGGGATACCCTTGATTTCCCGCCGCCCGTGGGGAGAATCAGCCGGCCTCGCGGGTGTAGCTCAATGGCAGAGCAGAAGCTTCCCAAGCTTACGACGAGGGTTCGATTCCCTTCACCCGCTCCAATTCCCACCATCCGGAACGCTCGGAACCCCGAACGATGGACCTCCTGATTGACGGGAAGAAAAGTGCGGCACGCACCGTGGTCCTGGCGCACGGCGCCGGTGCGCCGATGGACGCGCCGTGGATGACGGAGATCGCACATGGGCTCGCCGCACACGATCTGCGGGTGGTGCGTTTTGAGTTTCCCTACATGGCGCAGCGCCGTGATAGCGGCAAACGTCGTGGCCCCGACCGGCCGCCGGTCTTACTCGAAACGTGGCGCAAGGTCATCGAACAGATCGGCAATCCAGATCATTTGATCATTGGCGGCAAAAGCATGGGGGGTCGGTTCGCCTCGATGGTGGCCGATGCGGAAGGCGTTGCGGGCCTCTTGTGTTTCAGCTACCCCTTCCACCCCGCAGCGCGGCCAGAAAAAACCCGCACCGAACATCTAGGGGCGTTACGGACACCAACGCTGATCCTGCAGGGGACACGCGATCCGCTCGGCAATACCGAGGACGTGGCGGGATACGATCTTAGTGCGACCATCAAGCTGCACTGGCTCGAAGACGGCGACCACGATCTCAAGCCGCGCAAAGCATCCGGACGGACGCACGCCGAGAATCTTGCCGAGGCGGTTGGTGCTGCGGCGGCCTTCGTCGCCGCGCTTTAGATCGTTTGGTAGCGCGCTTTTGCACCGCGTTCGATTGCGGCTGCCGGCAATCGGCCGATCTCAAGCTTGTGGCGCAAATACTCCAGCAGCCTGATTTCTTCAGTACGCAACCGACCGCCGACCGCGGCGATGTCACACGCTAATGCATAGGCCGTTTCATGCAGCCGTGTTGGGAGGTTGTCGGCGGCAAAGGCGATCACGTCGTCCAGCCCGTTATCCTCGGAAAGCAGCGTCGCGCAGTGTTCTGCGGTCTCCGGCAGCTTCTCGATGTCCAGCCCACCGAACACCGGTAGGGTTTTCACGATCTCGCCGATTGTGAACAGTTCCTTGTCGGTCATGTCGCTATCGGCGGCGGACATCAGCACCATGACGTAGATCAGGGCTTGATGCTCTGGTTTCACGGACATCGGTAATTCCTCGTTTCAGGGTGGGCGCAATTTAGGGACTGGCGCAGGGCGCAGCAACCCCGCCCGACCCGCCGGCCCAACGCCGGTGTTGACCCTGGCCAGTCGTACCGCCTAGGTTGCCGCACGAGTTGACCGTGTCGAGCGATACCCACAAATCCTGGCCCTTTGCCGAGGCACGTGCCCTCGTCGAGCGTTTTCGCGACCGCGCCCCGGAAAAAGGCTACGTCCTGTTCGAGACAGGCTACGGGCCCTCGGGCTTGCCCCATATCGGCACGTTCGGCGAAGTGGCGCGCACGACCATGGTGCGGCGCGCCTTCTCCGAGCTTTCCGATTTGCCGACGCGGCTCTTTGCGTTTTCCGACGATATGGATGGGTTGCGCAAAGTGCCTGACAACGTTCCCAACCAGGCGCTGCTCGAAGAACATTTGGGCAAACCGCTGACCGCCGTCCCCGACCCTTTTGGCACCCACGAGAGCTTTGGCCACCACAACAATGCGCGCCTCCAGGCGTTCCTCGATCGCTTTGGCTTCGACTACGAATTCAAAAGCGCCACCGAGTGCTATCGCGCCGGTCTCTTCGATGAGGTGCTGTTGCTGATGCTGCGGCACTACGACGCGGTGACCAACGTCATCTTGCCGACCCTCGGACCCGAGCGCCGGGCGACCTACAGCCCGTTCCTGCCGCTATGCCCCAAGACCGGGCGTGTGCTGCAGGTGCCGGTTATCCGTCATGACCCCGATGCCGGCACGATCGTTTACCAAGATGAAGATGGCGCGCAGACCGAAGTGCCGGTCACGGGCGGCCACTGCAAACTGCAGTGGAAAGCCGATTGGGCGATGCGTTGGCGCGCGTTGGAAGTCGATTATGAGATGTCCGGCAAGGATCTGATTGATTCCGTCCGGCTCTCCAGCAAGATTTGTCGTGTGCTCGACGGTCGTCCGCCGGAGAGTTTCACCTACGAGCTATTTCTCGATGAAAACGGTGAAAAAATATCCAAGTCGCGTGGCAACGGGCTGACCCTCGAAGATTGGTTGCGCTACGCCTCGCCGGAAAGCCTCGCGCTCTACATGTTCCAATCCCCGCGCAAGGCCAAGCGGCTCTATTGCGACGTGATCCCGCGCGCGGTCGATGAATACGCGTCGCACCTCGCCACGTTCCACCAGACCGACGAGCGCAGCAAACGTCTCGATAATCCGGTGTGGCATATCCACGGCGACGCGGCGCCAGAAGAAGACCTGCCGCTCAGTTTCAGCATTTTGCTCAACTTGGTCAGCGTCTGTAACACCGACGACCCAGCGGTGCTCTGGGGCTTCGTCGCACGGTATGTCACCGGCGCGACGCCTGAAACGCACCCGATGCTCGACCGGCTGGTGTCCTACGCCATCGCCTACTATCAGGATTTCGTCGCGCCGACGAAGGACTTCCGCGCGCCGACCGAGGTCGAACGCGCGGCCCTTGAAGACCTCGTTGTCGAGCTGCAGACACTCGAGTCCGATGCCGAGGGCAAAGAGATCCAGAACCGCATCTACGAAGTCGGCAAACGCCACAACTTCGAAAACCTACGTGACTGGTTCGGCGTTCTGTACGAGGTCTTATTCGGTCAGAAACAAGGCCCGCGCATGGGCTCGTTCGTTGCGCTCTACGGTATCGAGAATTTCGCCGAGCTCGTGCGCACGTCGCTTGCGTCTGACGGCTAGAGGACGCTGCACCCCTTCGCAAAGTCCATGTAAAGGTCGTAAGCGCGCCGCGCCACCGGGCCGGGTTGCAATTCACGATCTTCGATTTTGGTCACCGGCATCACCTTGCCGTAGTTGCCGGTGTTGAAGACTTCGTCGGCGTCCATCACTTCGTCGAAGGTGAACGCGCCTTCTCGCACCTCGACCCCATCGGCCTGCAGCAGGTCGCGTACGCGGGCCCGGGTGATGCCACTCAGGAACGTCCCGTTCTCCGCCGGTGTGACGGCAACGCCGTCCTTGGCAAACCAAAGATTGGCGGTCGCGAACTCGGCGACGTTGCCGTTGGGGTCCAACATGATCGCATTATCGAAGCCGCGCTTGGCGGCTTCGCGCAACGCACGCCCGCTATTGGGATAGAGCGCGGCCGCCTTGGCGTCGGTAACCGCCATGTCTCTTGCCGGTCGCCGGAGGGTCGACAGGCATGCGGTAAAGTTGCCGAACTGCGGCATGGGCGAGTGCAAAATGGCGAGCACGAAATTGGCGCTGGTCGCATCCGGATTGACGAAACCTTCCTCGGCATAGATCGCCGGGCGAATGTAAACGACCGAATCGGCGGGCAGCTTTCGGATTCCTTCAACCGATAGATCGTACACCGTTTGCCAGTCGACCGGCGGTTCCAGCCCGATCGCTTCGGCGGAGCGGATGAGGCGTTGGCTGTGCTTATCGAGGTCGGGTGCCAGCCCGCCGAGCGCCCGGGCACCGTCGAACACGACCGAGGCCATCCAAAAGGCACGCGTCGCCGGCCCGACCATCTTCGGATTACTGTCGAACCATGCCCCGTCGAAATAGTAGAGGCCTTCGTCTTTGATCTGGGATGCCGCCATGCTGCCTTCGCTTTGAGTGTGCCGGACATATTCGGTCGTGGATCGAGGGCGGTCAAACCCCGCCGATTGCGGCGACGGATGCAAACGCTAGGATGCCGCCCATGTGTGGTCGCTACCTCTTGCTGTCTCCTGCCGAAGCTATCCGGCAGTTGTTTTCTTTGCTCGGGGCGCCGCCGAACTTTCCGGCCCGCTACAACGTGGCGCCGACCGATATCATGCCGGTGGTGCGGCGCAACGCGGCGCGGGACCGCGAACTCGCTTTGCTGCGGTGGGGCCTAGTGCCGAGTTGGGCGGATAGCCTTTCCGTCGGGTCACGCATGATCAACGCGCGCAGCGAGACCGTGGCGACCAAAGGCGCCTTCCGCGAGGCGTTCAAACACAGGCGATGTCTCGTACCGGCGGACGGGTATTACGAATGGAAGGTGGTCGAGGGCCATCGGCAGCCCTATCTGATCCGCCCACCCGACAATGCCTTGATGGCGTTTGCCGGCATTTGGGAGACCTGGACTCGCCCCCAAGCTGTTGAAACCGGCAGCCCGCGCGACGTTGGTCCGGCCGGTCAGGTCATCGAGACCTATTCGATCGTCACCGGTCCGGCGTTACCGTCCGTCGCCAATACCCATGACCGTATGCCGATTGTGCTCACGCCCGACGGGTTCGACGCGTGGCTCGATCCCGATGCCACCGTCGACGATTTGGTGCCCCTCATGGCGCCCGATCACGTCGACCTTGAGGTGACGGCCGTCGGCCCGAGCGTAAACAGCGTCAAGAACGACGATCCGAGTTGCCTCGATCCGGAAGACGCGATACAGCCTCGCCAGGCAAGCCTGTTTTAGCACCGGCATGAATCTCTTCGACCTTCTTCGCCCGGCGCTCTTTGTGCTCGATCCGGAACGCGCCCACACCGTAACGCTGGCGGCGCTGCGCACCGGTTTGCTCCCGTCGCTCGGTCAACCGGTTGCCGGACTGGGCACCGATTTGTGGGGGCTGCACTTTCCCAATCCGGTCGGGCTGGCCGCGGGCTTTGACAAGAACGCGCGCGCGTCACGCGCGATGCTCAAGCTCGGATTTGGTTTCGTTGAGGCCGGCACGGTCACGCCCAAACCGCAACCGGGCAACCCGCGGCCCCGCATCTTTCGTTTGGCGCCGGATCGCGCGGTTATCAATCGTTTAGGGTTCAACAACGATGGCCACGAGGCGTTTGCCCGCAACCTCGACGGTCAGCGGTCGACAAAACCGGGGATCATCGGGGTGAACATCGGTGCCAACAAAGATAGCCCCGATCCCATCCAAGATTATGTCGTCGGCGTGCAACGGTTTGCGGTCGTGGCGGACTATTTTGTGGTCAACATCTCGTCGCCCAATACGCCCGGTTTGCGCGACCTGCAGGCGCGTACGGTATTTCACGACCTTCTAACGCGGGTCGGCGCGGCACGGGACGCGGCGATGGCGCGCCCGCCGCTGTTGGTCAAGATCGCGCCTGATCTCACATCGTCGGAACTTGGCGCGATCATCGACGTTGCGCTGGAGACCGAGGTCGATGGATTGATTGTTTCCAACACCACGGTGGATCGACCGCCAACCTTGCACGGGTCCCATGCCGCCGAAGGGGGCGGCCTTTCGGGCCGGCCGCTATTTGACATATCGACCGACGTCTTGCGCCAGTCCTTTCGGATCAGTGAAGGTCGGCTGCCGCTGATCGGCGTCGGGGGCATCGGGTCGGGGGAAGACGCCTATACCAAGATCAAAGCGGGCGCCAAGTTGATCCAACTCTACACCGCGCTGATCTATCAAGGTCCCGGTCTCGTCCAAGCGATTTTACGAGACCTGCGCCGGTTGCTCGATCGCGATGGCGTAAAAAACCTGGCTGACGTGGTTGGTATAGAGGCAGGTCCATGACCCCATTTCGCAAACGGCATTTTTCCCCATGAACCACCGCATCCTGTCGGGCTTTGGTGAGGTGGCGTCGCGTTACGACGTCGCGTTGATCGATCTCTGGGGCGTCGTCCACAACGGCAAAGAGCCCTATCCCGACGTCCTCGACTGTCTCGACCGGATGCGCGCCGCCGGGATCGCGCGCATCCTCCTGTCCAACGCGCCGCGCCGCGCCGCGGCAGTGGCGCGACAGATCGCGGGATTCGGCATTGGTGCCGATGCCTACGACCAGATCGTCAGTTCTGGCGATGTGACGCATACGGCGTTGCGCGATGGGTTGCCGCCGCTGCGCGGTCAAACCCGGTATCTCTATTGTGGTCCACCCAAAGATACGGGCCTCCTGGAGGGACTAGATTTCGAGGCGGTGCCGGACCTCGGCGATGCCGGGTTCCTGCTGGTCGCCGGACTGCGCAACGACGAAACCGAAACCGCCACCGACTATGAAGGCCTGCTCCAGGCGGCCCATGCGCGCGGCCTTCCCTTGGTGTGTGTGAATCCTGATGTCAGCGTGATGCGTGGCACCCGCATCCTGCCGTGCGCGGGCGCCATTGCGGCGCGGTATGAGGCACTCGGCGGCCAGGTGATTCAATTCGGCAAACCGTTTGCGCCGGCCTATGAGGCCTGCATGGCAGGTCGGTCGGTGCCGCGATCGCGCGTTGTTGCGATTGGCGACAGCCCGCGTACCGATATTGCCGGTGCCAATGCCTATGGGATCGAGTCGATTTTCGTGACTGGCGGGTTGCACAGAGATGACGTTGGCGACCCCATCGATCCGGATAGGCTTGCTGCCTTTATCGAAGCGGGTGACAGCCGGCCCACGGCGGTGTTGCCGCGTCTCGCTTGGGTTAGCTCAGTCTGAGCAGCCGTCGCCGACGATATGGCCTAACGCCATGTAGTCGGGCGATTGCATCTCCATCAGGCGCGACACCGTTCGAGAGAACTCAAACGCGCCGTGGCCATCGGGATAGAGGTCGTTAGGCCCGCTCTCCGCCGAGCAAATCAAGTTCACCTTGTGCTCGTACAGCGCATCGATCAGCGTCGTGAATCGCTTCGCCTCGTTGCGTTTTTCGGGTCCCATTTGTGGGATGCCCGAGACGATCAGCGTGTTAAACGACTCGGCAATCGCTAAATAATCGGCGCTGCCAAGCGGCCGGGCACAAAGCTCTTCGAAGGTCATTTGGCCCACACCCGCTGCCGCTTTAGATACCTCGATCGTGCGTCCCTGAACCTGCAAGGTGACGGGCTCGCCTCGCTCGTGGGCCGTCAGGCGGTGGAACGCGTCAGTCAGTTCGCGCACACTCTTTGGCCCCAGTGGCGTATGAAACACGCCGATATCGCGCAGTTGCTCGAGCCGGTAATCCTTGTCCCCATCAAGATGCAGCACCGCGCAGCGATCGACCAATAAATCGATAAACGGCAAGAATAGATCGCGGTTTAGCCCGCCAAGGTAGAGATCGCCCGGCGGTCGGTTCGATGTCGCCACGACCACGATGTCGCGTTCGAACATCTTCTTGAACAACCTCGACAAAATCATCGCATCGGCGGTGTCGGTGACCTGGAATTCGTCAAAACACAGCAGGGTGGTTTCTTTCGCGATTTGCTTCGCAACGTCT